>NZ_JBQFQP010000008.1:0-205604 GCF_056536925.1 Ruegeria sp. CI1
GACCAACGACGAGGTGATCTTCACGCCCGACGCGGGTTACGACGGCCCGGCGAGCTTCGACTACACGGTTGCGGACGGCTTCGGCGGCGAGGACAAGATCACTGTCGATGTGACGGTCATTGGTGCCATCGCGCCCAACAATGGAGGAAACATTGGTGGCGGAAAGTCAGGTGACATTCTGATCGGAACAGGCGCAGACGAAAAAATCAGCGGCGGTTTCGGGGATGACCTCATAAATGGCGGTGGGGGCAACGATAGTCTGCGAGGGGGTAAGGGCGTCGATGTATTCTGGTTCACGCCAAATCCGGGAACGGATGAAGTAAACGACTTTTCCCAAGGCGAGGATCTGTTGGATCTGCGGTCAGTTTTAGGTGTCACGGACCACGAGGACGTCTTTGCATTCTACGATACAAACTACGACGGGCTGGTTGATGGAGCCGATGCTTACTCTTTTGAGAGCCGTCAGGGTTTGGTCCTGGAACTTGATGGCGATTTGATTTCGGGCAACAGCACGGATGAAGTGCTTCTCAAGAGAGTCGAGGATCTGACAATTTCGGATTTCGGAGACTATGACTTTGTATAGCTAACTGCAGCTGTTGAGTTTCAACATGTAGTGCACCGCAACGCGTTCGTCAGCTATATGTGGTTTTTTCTTGACGTTGCTTCATTATTACGGCACCTTACGCGTGTCCGTTTAGTGAACGGACCTCGAAGCCCCGTGTACAGGAGGACTTCGTGCCTTGCAATGAATTGCAGGGTCGCGAAAGAGTCCTTCTGAACGTCGCGTACCCTGCTGCATCAAACAGAAAGGGTACACAAATGGCTGAACCTAATTCTAATTTGCCAGAGGATGCGGGCGATGCATCTCCTAATGCGTCAACAGCAGTTGAGAGTCCGCAGGCAAAGACTGTTTCACACGTACCGTGTCTACTAGGTAAGCGAAATGACCTGCATCGTGACCTGACATTCGCCGATGTTCCCATTGAAAAGATCGAGAGCGCAAAAAAGCGGGTCCGCAAGTCGAGCAAGAGTCAGATCGCCAGAATAAAACGGTCCATGGAGACTTTTGGGGTTTGCGGATTTCCACTGTTGGACCCGTCATTTTCCATGATTGATGGTCATTTGATCGTTGAAGCTGCCCGGCAGTTGGGACTGAAATCACTTCGCTGCATCATTTTGCAGGACTGCACGGAACTTGAACGACGGGCTTTGTCGATCGCGCTCAACCGGTTGCAGGAACGTGGCGATTGGGATGAGCAGGTCCTGAGGCTCGAGTACCAATATCTTCTGGAAGCCGATTTTGACCTTACCTTGACCGGCTTCGAGATTTCAGAGATTGATCGTGTTCTCGTGCTCGGTGACAAGCAACCGGACGAGGTCGATCCGGTTGACAGGGTAGGGGAGTTGCCTGCTTCCGATGGCGCGGCGGTCTCGCGTCCTGGTGACATCTGGCAGCTGGGCAGTCATAGAGCAATGTGCGGCAACGCCAGAAGCCCTGAAGATCTTGCCGCCGTAACAGGCGATCAGATCATTTCCGTCGCCTTCACAGATCACCCATACAACGTGCCAGTCAATGGTCACGTGCGTGCTGTGACTGGAAAGTTCGAGGAGTTCGCAGAAGCCTCCGGGGAAATGTCCGAGACCGAACACAAGGAGTTCCTGTCCGTCACGACGGACAACATGGCAAAGGCCCTGAAACCCGGTGGTATCCTGTTCCTCTGCATCGACTGGCGCCACGTGGACATTCTGATGGGCGTCCTGCGCGCACTTGGGCTGGAAGTGATCAACTTCTGCGTCTGGGGCAAAGACAAGCCGGGGATGGGGTCGCTTTACCGGAGCCAGCATGAAATTGTGCTGGTCGCCAAGCGTCCCGGGGCGCCGCATCGTAACAATGTTCAGCTTGGCGCTCACGGCCGCAATCGCAGCAACCTCTGGCGCTATGCCGGCGCCACAGGGGGGCGTAAATCGGAAGAAGACGACTTCTCGCTGCACCCGACGGTGAAACCCGTTCGGATGGTGCGCGATGCTATCCTCGACGTTACCTCTCTGGGAGAGGTGGTACTGGATCCGTTTCTGGGGTCCGGAACTACCTTGCTGGCCGCGGAACGCGCCCATCGCGTCTGTGTTGGTCTGGAAATTTCGCCGGCTTACGTCGATGTCGCTGTCCGGCGGTGGGAAAAGATGACCGGTCTCGAAGCGAGACTGTGCAGCACGGGTCAGACGTTCGCCGAGGTCCGTGAACTCCGCGCCAACGGCGATCATAGTTCTGAAGCGCCGGCGTACTCTGATACTTCCGACGCGGAGGATTTCTGATGAGCGCCGACGATAAACCATACAAGATCGGCTACGGCAATCCTCCGGAAGAGCACAAATTCAAGCCCGGCCAGTCCGGCAATCCGAAGGGGCGTCCAAAGGGACCCGGAAACATCTACAAGACAATCGCGAAACATGCCGCCAAAAAAGTTGTTGTCGTTGAAAATGGCGTCGAGAAGAAGATGGCCAAGATGGACGTTGTCATCTCAGCCATGTTCAACAAGGCCTCAAAGGGCGATGTGTCGGCCGCGCGCCTTCTGACAACACTGGTCACTGTTGCTGCTCAATTCTCGGACGACGCAGCACAGTCTGGATATTCCGACGAAGATCTCAAGGTCATGCTCGCCGAGGCGGACTGGCAGAGCATGCTCGTTGAACTGAAGGAGGAGCAATAAGATGCACATTTCTGACGATCAAATGCGAAGTGTTTACGGCAACAGCCTGTACGCCTTCGTGCGTCGGGCATTTCCCGTTCTGAACCCTGGTGAAGAGTTTATCGATGGTCTGTATCTGCGCGCGCTGTGTCATGCTCTGGAGAAGGTTGCATCTGGCGAAACAAAACGTCTGATTATCACGATGCCGCCGCGCTTCATGAAATCACAGGTGGTCAGTGTGGCGTTCACCGCCTGGCTTCTGGGCAGAAACCCGTCGGAGCAGATAGCCTGTGCCAGCTATAGCAGTAGTCTTTCAGAAGACTTCGGACGCCAGACGCGCGACCTGATGCGTGCATCGTTTTATCGTCAAACATTTCCCTGGACGGTAATCGATCCCTCTAAGAGTGCGGCAGATGAGTTTCAAACCACCGCCAAAGGTCGCCGGATCGCGACGTCAGTGGGGGGTACGCTGACCGGCAAAGGCGGGAATATCCTGATTTATGACGACCTCATGAAAGCAGATGACGCGCTGTCGCTCGTAAAGCGCGACAATTGTCATACCTGGTTGCGCAACACCGCAGCCAGTCGTCTCAACAATCCCAAAGAGGGCGCCATCGTGATTGTCGCACAGAGGCTGCATGTGGATGATCTGATCGGCCGCCTGCTTCCATCCGGTGACTGGGAGGTATTGAACCTGCCAGCCATCGCCACAGAGCCGCAGGAATTGCCACTTGGCAATGGCGCCGTCTGGGAGCGGCAAATTGGCGACCTGCTCCATGAAGAGCGCATTGATGGCGCGGAACTGGAACGTATCCGCCGGGAACTGGGCTCAGCCGCATTTGCGGCACAATATCAGCAGTCGCCCGTTCTGCCCGGGGGCAACATGGTAAAGACGGAATGGTTCCGGACCTATGACGGGCCACCGCGAGCCAGCCAATATGAAGCCGTTGTGCAAAGCTGGGACACCGCTTCAGTTCCTGGCATCCACAACGACTATTCTGTCTGCACGACCTGGGGCTTGATCAACAACAACATCGACCTGCTTGATGTGCACCGGGCGCAATACGATTATCCTGATCTCAAGCGCGTGGCACGTCAACTTCGACAGAAATACCACCCGAGGCTGATCGTCGTTGAAAAGGCTGGCGTCGGGATAGCGCTCGGCAATGAGCTTCTGAGGGTCGGCATGCGAGACGTTCAGGGCCTGGACGTCAAGGGCGACAAAGTCGAGCGCATGTCAGTCCAGTGCGCAAAGATTGAGGCAGGTTTCGTCCGACTTCCGAAATCGGCGCCCTGGCTAGAAACCTATCTCAAGGAGATGGGGGAGTTCCCGCACGGGCGTTATGACGACCAGGTCGACAGCACGTCGCAAATCCTCAAAAAGCTGGACTTGCGGCCGTGGCAGATCAGAGGTTTGTCACGATACAAATTGAAATAAACCTCGTATGGCACCGTAGAGCTTATCAGCGGCGCCAATACCTGAAGTTAGGCTCGGATGGGCGTTCATGCGGCATGCGGCTGCTGACGGCCTCGCGGGGGTTCGGGAGATGAGGAAGCAGAGGAACTGCGAAGTGCGCGTTTTCAGCTTGGTCTAAAACGCCTCGGAATGCGGGTCATGCAGAAAGGGTACAAGCCGACCTATGCTGATGACCTAGTCGCGTTATGCAACGGCACATTGCGGACGCTTCACGTCGATTATGCGGGGTTCCCGGTCGATCTACTTTGGGCGAGCCCAGAAGACGGCTTCGGCACCGAAGGTGATTTGGACCATTACACCTCTGATGTTCAAAAGCCAAATGGGCAGAGGGATCGAATCCTGGCTGATCTGGAACTTGATCCCGAGGTGTGGACAGCCAGTGTCGCCCAACTTGAGACCCCGATTGACCCAGAAGGTGAGCAGCTCGCTCTCGAACGGATGAGTTGTGAGCAGTGGCAGTCACTCGAACCTCGGGTCCGGCATTTCGTGTCGACTGGACTATTGCATCTCGACCAGCAGGGACACGCGCCAATGCTCGACTACGCCCCGATCAGCCTTGAGATCGTAAAGGCTCTTGAGGTTGAACTTGGTGCGGTCTTTGAGAAGTTCCGCGAGTCCGTTAATGAGGCTTCATCCGCAAATGCCGATGACCATGCGGAACGAGCACTGGAATCATTCTTGGATGGAGCCAAGCCGCCGACTCTTGGGGCAATGTCGTATCTGCTTAGGGTTCCACGCGATGGCGCGAGCCCGCTTGCCCTCGAGTTGCACCAGTTCGTGTCGAGCCTCTCCAATGCAGAGGATTTAACCCGGAACAAGTTTCTGAAGCGAGGGCTCCAACGGGTTATTCAAAAGTATCGGAACGGCGGTGTTCACGATTCCCCGATCCCAGAGGAGGTGTGCAGGGAGTGCGTTGAAGTGTTAGTTGGGAGTGTTGATAAGCCGGGCTACTTGTCAATCGTCGCGGCTTGGAAGCTGTCGCCGAGACCATATTACGGCGCCGGGTAAGCCAATCGCAATGTTGCAGAGATGTTGCAGAAACCAAAAGCCGCCCTCGTGGGCGGCTTGTTACTCTCTTGTTATCTAAGAGAGATTTTGGCTCCGGCGGTAGGGGTCGAACCTACGACCAATTGATTAACAGTGAATCATCGTATTTTCCACTGGACTTCTTTCTGCATGCGAGCGTGAGTGGACGTGCCGCGAATGGTCTGCCCGGAATTCCGGGCTTCGGTCAGTACGGGGAGCTGGGTTGGCTGGCTCCGGTATTGAAAGGGCCAGATCATGGCGACAAAATCCAAAACATCCACATCTGCGACTGATCCCGATGTCCGAGGCGCGCGCCCAAAGGCCAAGCGGACAAAGCCGCCAGCAACAAAGAAAGACCGGCTGCAGACATTGCTACGCCGTAAAGGCGGCGCTAGCCTTGATATGCTTCAAAAAGAATTCGACTGGAAGCCTCACACGGTGCGGGCCGCGATATCCGGACTGCGAAAGGCCGGAGACAGAGTGGTGTTTGAGGCTGGCAAATCCGGGCCGGTGTATCGGATCGTCACAATATCGGCCGCACAATGAAGGGACGGCAATCGAAGGCGGATCTCTCCGGCACACTCCGGGAGATCGCGCAGCTGGAGCGTTCCGACTGCCGTCAGGCCTGGATCACTGCCTTTAAGAGTGCGCCGCCAAAATATCTGTCCATCCCGTTTATGCAGCGGGTGCTGGCGCATGATCTGCAATGCCGGGCTCTTGGCGGTCATTCGGCGGCGAGCAGACGCGCACTGAAGAAGATTCTGCACGGCGGCGAGGTCCCAGACGTGGCCCGATCCATCGCCGATGGTACGACGCTGGTGCGTGAATGGAATGGCCGGATTTATCGCGTTGAAGTGACGCCAGACGGATATCTGCTGGACGGCAAGATCTACGCCTCCCTGAGTGTGATCGCCCGGCACATCACCGGGGCGCATTGGAGCGGGCCGCGGTTCTTTGGTTTGAGCGCAAGAAGGCGCGCATAACATGCGTCGGGTCCGATGTGCCATTTATACCCGGAAATCCAACGAGGAGGGGCTCGAACAGGAGTTCAATTCGCTCGATGCGCAGCGGGAAGCCTGCGAGGCCTACATTGCCAGTCAGAAACACGAAGGCTGGGAACTCATAGACCGGGCTTATGATGATGGCGGCATATCGGGTGGCCATCTGGACCGGCCAGCTCTGCAGCGACTGATGCACGACGTGGACAACAGGCAGGTGGATCAGATCGTGGTCTATAAGATCGACCGCCTGACGAGATCGCTTGCGGATTTCGCAAAGCTGGTGGATCGACTGGATGTGGCGGAGGCGTCCTTTGTCTCCGTCACTCAGAGTTTCAACACCGGCACCAGCATGGGACGCCTCACTCTGAATGTCCTGTTGTCATTTGCCCAGTTCGAGCGTGAGGTCACGGCCGAGCGGATCCGCGACAAGATCGCTGCCTCAAAACGCAAGGGGTTGTGGATGGGCGGCAGTGTGCCGCTGGGCTATGATGCCGATGGCCGGACGCTGAAGATCAACACGGCAGAAGCCGAAACTGTCCTGAAACTCTACCACCTTTACGAAACGCATGGTGCTCTGAACACCGTGGCTCAGGAAGCTGAGCGATACGGCATCCGATCTCGCAGACGCCGGACAAAGTCGGGAGACTGGCGCGGCGGAAAAGTGCTTTCCCGCGGGCACATCCATTACATTCTGACCAGTCCGATCTATGCCGGACGGGTGCCGCACAAGGGTAAGGTCTATGAAGGTCAGCACCCCGCCATCATTGAACCCGAGCGATGGCAGCGCGTTCAGGATCAGCTTCGCGCCGGGGCACCCGCGCCAGGCATGCGGGCAACGGGAAAGATCAGTCCCTCACCCTTGCTGGGCAAACTGTTTGATGAAAACGGTGAGCGATTGTCTCCGAGTCACACCAGAAAACGGGGCAGGCGATATCGCTACTACATATCACGCGGATATGTCATAGGTCGCAAAAACGATCTGAAGGACAGGGGCTGGCGATTGCCCGCGGAACAGCTGGAGCAGGTAATTGCGCAGGCGACCCGCACCTATCTGTCCGACGCGGCGATACATAGCATTGTTGCGGACGCGCCGGTTGAAACCTTGAAAAAGTTGCGCGGTCTGAAAGAGGCAACGCAGGATCAGCTGCTTGAGTTGCTGTCGCAGGTGACTCTCAAAGATCGCGCGATGTATTTGAGGCTGGATGCCGAACGCCTGGCTGAGACACTTGAAACCGACCCTCAGGCGTTGAGCACCGATCTCCTCAGCTTCGGGGTTCCGTTCACGCAAAGACGTCGCGGGGTGGAAACCCGGTTTGTCATGTCGGCGCCATCTGTACAGGTTGATCGGACACTGGTCGCCAACATTGCCCGGTCTCATGATTGGCTGGGTCGGGTTAAACGCGGTGAAACTCTGGACAATATCGCCCGTTCAGAAGCAACTACGAAGAAGCGGGTTCAGCAAACCCTTGAATATGCGTTCCTTGCGCCGGATATCGTTCGCGATGTCCTGGCGGGACATCAGCCCGCCGGATTGACATCAACATGGATCGCGACGCACAGGATCCCATCTGACTGGAATGAACAGCGCGCACTGATCTCCTCGCTCTGATCCCACCTTGCAAACTGGAAAGACAAATTGGGCCGACAGAGACACTCGGGCCAATTCGGACCGGTTTGGCTCCTCAAAGGAGTCTCTGCTGAACGCAGATATGCGCAAGCGTTTGTAATCACGCACTTAATCGAGAAGAAAAATGGAAGCAGATTATCTACGGAAATAAGTGGCAGCCCGTAGGGGAATCGAACCCCTCTTTCCAGGTTGAAAACCTGGCGTCCTAACCGATAGACGAACGGGCCATTTCTTGGTCCAAGACAAGCACATGTGGCAGCCCGTAGGGGAATCGAACCCCTCTTTCCAGGTTGAAAACCTGGCGTCCTAACCGATAGACGAACGGGCCACGGTGGCTTGTGGAGGGCCTTTTACGTATTACGCAGTTCCCCCGCAAGCCGAAAAATGCGGTGCGGAGAAACTTTTTTACGCCTCTGCAATCAGGAAGAAAATCACGACAAAGCTGCCTCAGCCGCGTCTTCGATCCGTAGTTGCACAGTTTGCCGACCACCCCAGGAGTTGACCTCCAGCCGCCCTGCAAAATGGAACCGCGCCCCACCATGATTGGTCAACCTGTCCCCCATCGAGCTGTCAAAGGCGGCAAAGGCGATTGCGTCCAATCCCCCGCTCATACCATCGGATAGAGACAGCTTCAGGTGGCTCTCTCCGACGCGTTTGGCAAAGCGGATTTGCAAGTCAGGTAGGGCATAGCGTGGGGCAGGGGCACCGGCCCCGTACGGGCCTGCTTGTTCGATCTGTTCTACCAGGTCCACTGTTGCAGCTCCCGGCATCAAGGTGCCGTCGAGCTTCAGATCGGCAGGGCCACCCTGACCAGCTCCCTGTTTCGAGAGCAATTCCGACAATCGCTTCATTGCCGGTTCAAGTTGATCGCGCAGGACGGTCAGTCCGGCAGCCATCTTGTGACCGCCACCTTTGACCAGCAGTCCTTCGGCGGCAAGTCTTTGGATTGATGCGCCTAGGTCGATCCCCGACACCGAACGCCCAGATCCCTTGCCTTCGCTGCCATCGAACCCGATCACGATGGCCGGGCGATTGGCAGCTTCTTTGAGTCGAGAGGCGACGATCCCGACAACACCGGGATGCCACCCTTCGCCAGCGGCCCAGACCAACGGGGCATCAAACCCGCGGTCCTCTGCCTGCGTCAGAGCGGCAGCGCGCACCATGTTCTCAATATCGCGGCGCTCGGTGTTCAGTTCGTCCAGTCGTTGCGACAGCGCTTCGGCTTCGACCATCGAGTCGGTGCTAAGCAAGCGCGCGCCGAGGTCGGCCTGTCCGATCCGGCCGCCTGCATTTACCCGAGGACCTAAAAGAAACCCAAGATGATATGTATTGGGCGCCGCATCCATTCGAGCTATGTCTGACAGGGCCACAAGTCCAGGGCGCTTTCGCTGCGCCATCACCTTCAACCCCTGCCTAACCAGTGCCCGGTTGGCCCCAATCAGCGGTGCTACATCCGCGACTGTGGCAAGGGCCACCAGGTCGAGCAGCGACAAAAGATCCGGCCCATTGGTGCCAGCTTCGCGCATCTGGCGGCCTGCCTCGACAAGCATCAGGAAAACTACTCCAGCAGCGCAAAGATATCCCAGATCGCCACTTTCGTCCTGCCGGTTCGGGTTTACCACGGCAACGCAGTCGGGCAGAGCCTCGCCGCCCAAGTGGTGGTCCAGGACGATCACATCGGCCCCCTGTGCCGCAGCAATCGGTTCATGGCTCAGGGTGCCGCAATCGACGCAGATGATCAGATCATGCGATGAGGCGAGCTCCTGCATTGCTGGGGTATTGGGTCCATAACCCTCGTCGATGCGGTCGGGAACGTAAAGCGTCGCATGTATTCCCATGTGCCGCAGCCAGACGAGCAACAGTGCCGCCGAACTGCCTCCGTCCACGTCGTAGTCTGCAAAGACGGCGATCTTTTGATGTTTTCGAACCGCATCCAGAAACCTCTTGGCGGCCCTTTCCATGTCTTTGAGTGCACGGGGGTCGGGCAGCAATTCCTTGAGTTTGGGTTCGAGAAAACTCTTGGCTTCGATCAGGGGCACGCCGAGCCGCGCCAATACCTGACAAACCGGCCTGGGCAAGTCGCTTTGCTGCGCCATCATTTCAGAGGCGCGTTCAACCTCGACCGAAGGACCAACCCAACGCCGCCCGGTCAACGACTGTTCCACACCCAGAAAGCTCAAACCGCACCTCATAGACCAAGGCCGGACCCATTTCGGACCCGGCCCCTCGTGTTTTGCCATTTACGCCTGCTGACAGCGGCAGTGCAAGCGTTATGCCGGATCGTGCGACCACATCGGGGTGCGATAGGACATGCGACGCACCGAACCGGTTTTGGAGCGCATGAGCAACGTAGTGGTTTCTACCCAACCGGGTTCGCGTTTGATGCGCGGGAGAAGCGAACCGCCGGTCACGCCGGTTGCGGCAAAGATAACATCCGCAGTCACCATCTCGTCACGCGAATAGATACGGTCAAGATCGGTGATCCCGGCCTTGGCGGCACGACCACGTTCATCGTCGTTGCGGAACAGGAGGCGGCCGAAAATTTGGCCTCCCATGCATTTAAGTGCCGCTGCAGCCAGGACGCCCTCGGGTGCGCCGCCCTGACCCATGTACATGTCGATACCGGTCGTCTCGCTTTCGGCACAGTGCATCACGCCGGCGACATCGCCATCGGTGATCAGACGGATGGCCGCGCCGGTATCGCGAACTTCGGCGATCATCGCTTCGTGGCGGGGTCGTTCCAGAATGCACACGGTGATGTCTGACGGCTTGCAGCCCTTGGCATTTGCCAGCGCTTCGACCCGTTCGCGCGGTGTCATGTCCAGAGAGACGACGCCTTGCGGCAGGCCTGGACCCACTGCCAATTTGTCCATGTAGACGTCGGGTGCATGCAGCATCGAACCACGCGGACCCATGGCGATCACTGTCAGCGCGTTCGGCATGTCCTTGGCAGTCAGCGTGGTGCCTTCGAGAGGGTCTAGGGCGATGTCGACGCCCGGGCCATTGCCCGTCCCTACTTCTTCTCCGATATAGAGCATCGGTGCCTCGTCGCGTTCACCCTCGCCGATCACCACCACGCCCGCGATATCGAGCAGGTTCAATTGCTCGCGCATCGCATTCACTGCAGCCTGATCCGCCGCCTTTTCGTCACCTCGTCCCACCAGAGAGGCGGAGGCCAGGGCGGCCTGTTCTGCCACCCGCGCAAGGCCCAGTGACAGCATCCGGTCGTTGAATTCGATCTTGGCTGCGTTCATGTCCCTAATTTCCTTCGGTCATTCAGACGTTTCTATCGGCATAGCCCGCCGATGGCGGGTCTCGCAAGAGGAGAGGTCACTCAGACCTGTTCGATCCGCAACGCAACCGCTTCCCCAGCGACGACATCGGTTGCCCGGAAACCTTCGAGGGCCACATCCAGAGCTGCCCGAGTGGTTTTGTGTGTGACTATCAAAACTGGTGCGGTGCTTTCGGTGTGCCCATATTGGCGCATTCGGTCTATCGAAACACCCGCATTGCCAAGAATCGCAGCAACTTTGGCCAACGCGCCGGGTTTGTCTTCCAGTGCCAGGCGCAGATAGTAGGGGGCCGGCAAACCTGTTTTTGCCGGAAGCATTTCTTTCAAAGTGTTCGCGGGTTGTCCGAAGGTGGGGATATGCAGACCTCGTGCGAGATCGCAAATGTCGCCAAGTACCGCGCTCGCGGTTGGACCTTCGCCTGCTCCCGGACCGCGCAGAACGATTTGCTCAACCGCGTCGCCCTCGATGACCACCATGTTGGTGCCACCTTCCAGTTGACCAAGCGGCGAGTCGCTGGGCACCAGGCATGGCTGCATCCGCTGGACTAGTCCGCGAGGGCTGCGCTGAGCGACACCCAACAATTTGATTCGATATCCCATGTCAGCCGCCTGACGAATGTCATCGAGGCTGATATGCTGGATGCCCTCGATCTCGATTCCATCAAAATCGGGCTTGGTGCCAAATGCGATTGACGACAACAGGGTCAACTTGTGCGCGGCGTCGATACCGCCCACGTCAAGATTCGGATCTGCTTCTAGATAGCCGAGCTTGGCGCATTCTTCGAACAAGGAGTTGTAGCCGAGCCCCTGTGATTCCATGCGTGTCAGGATATAGTTGCAGGTCCCATTCATGACGCCCATGACACGGGTGATTTCGTTGCCGGCCAACCCCTCGGTCAGCGCCTTAATGACTGGGATGCCACCGGCGACAGCCGCTTCGAAACGAATTACGCGGCCTGCCGCTTCGGCTGTTTCTGCCAGTGCCAGACCGTGAATGGCAAGCAGCGCCTTGTTGGCAGTCACCACGTCCTTGCCAGTTGCCAGCGCAGCCTCGACCGAGGTTTTGGCAGGGCCGTTTTCGCCACCCATAAGTTCGACGAAAACATCGATGTCATCCCGTTTGGCCAAGGCCACGGGATCGGATTCCCACGCATAGCCAGACAGGTTGATGCCCCGGTCCTTTCCGGAATCTCGGGCCGATACGGCCACGATCTCGATCGGTCGACCTGTGCGGGCCTTGAGCATTTCAGCCTGACGTCTGATAATCTTGACAACTCCGACACCGACAGTTCCCAAGCCAGCAATCCCAAGCCGCAGCGCCTGTGTCATTTTTTGGGTCCTTTTCCGCTCGAATTTTCAGCCATTGACTGTAAGCCCGTTGCGGGCTGCCTTACCCGGTTCGGTGAACGGGTGCAATGCGGCTGAGGCCTGTTTTATTGGGTAATTTCGTGACCTAGTCGGTCCCGATCCGCTTCGTCAAGAACTGGGGATTGCAATTCGCGTGCCTTTGACGCCAGCCTCTCGCTCCGCGCCTGTAGGTGTTTCTGCAGTTCCGTAGCTTCTTCTTGCGGATTGACGGGTGCCCCCAAGACATCCTCCAACGGAACCAACTCGGGATAAGCTGCATTCTTAATTTGGGGAGGGACTCTTTCGGTAAGCTCGGGAATCGTCGTACAGCCAGCGAGCATGGCAAGAGGAATGGCAAAGATAAGCCGTTTCATGGAAGTCTCTTCCGTAGGAGCGTTATATCTTGATGCCCGCTTTTCCAGACTGGTTCAAGCGGGGTTCTATTTGAACGAATGTTCATATAACCTGCGCCAATGGCACGTACTCAAGGTTCCCATTCTGATATCACTGGCCCGCGCATCCAAAAGGCGGCGCTACGTCTATTTGCACAACACGGGTATGCTGCGGTTTCCATGCGGCAGATCGCAAAAGATGTCGGAGTGCAGGCCGGTGCGCTGTACAACTATACCCCTGACAAACAGAGCCTGCTGTTTCGCCTGATGCACGGGCACATGGACGAGTTGCTGCGCGCCCGCGAAACAAGGTTAGCCACCGGCAACGCTTTGGAGGACTTGGAGCAATTCGTGGGGTTCCACATCAGATTCCATCTGGAGCGGCCCGATGAGGTTTTCATAGCCTATATGGAATTGCGCAATCTCACTGCCGAGAATTTCGCAATGATCGAAGCACTGCGTCGCCGGTACGAGGACGATCTTGAAGGCATTCTGAAGAGAGGCGTGCAGGAGGGCTGTTTCATTGTTCCGGACACCAAGATCGCAACGCTGGCCGTGATCGCCATGCTCAACGGCGTGAACACCTGGTATCGTAGCGGAGGAAGGTTGTCGCTTGATCAGGTCGAAAAGATCTATTGGGATATGGTGCGAAAGGCCATGACGTCCTGATCAGGGTGTTTCCGCTGCCAAGTCGTAGTGGTGTAGAAACCGCTCTTTCACAATGCCTTCCTCTTCGGGCATGATATGTGGATGGTGCCATTCCTCTCCGGCAAAAGCTGCCAGGGCCTCCACCGACTCCCACACCATCACCAGGCAAAACTCGTTTGGAGACTCCGGTCGGGGTAGGCATGGAGTTATCGAAATGAGCCCCTTTTGTTTGTGCATTAAGGGCATTGCAGTTTCGAGCATGAACTGGCGGAAATTCTCGATCTGATCATCAAAGATAACGGCGCGAAAGATACGAACGATCATGGTGGCTCCCTGTTTTAGGGGAATATAGAACCATCATATCACACCTCAGTGCGTGGGATGAATAAAGGTCCCGTTTCGCAGGTCACGAAATGCCTGGTGCAGTTCCTCGCGTGTATTCATCACGATCGGCCCGTGCCAGGCCACTGGTTCTGCAATTGGCGCGCCAGAAATCAGCAGGAACCGCACACCTTCCGGCCCCGCCTGCAGCGTGATTTCGTCACCAGTGCCGAACCGGATCAGCGTTCGGTCACCCGACATGTCGCGAATATTGACCTCTTGCCCGCCAACCTCCTTTTCAAGCAGCACGCCTACCGGTGTCGATGCATCAGCAAAGGCAGCCTGACCTTGGAAAACATAGGCAAAGGCTTTGCGGTAGGTGTCGATTTTGAACGTTTTCCTGACGCCTGCAGGAACAGAAATGTCCAGATATTGCGGATCTGCGGCAATTCCCTCGACCGGTCCGGTCTTGCCCCAGAATGAGCCGACGATCACACGAACAGTGGTGCCGTCGTCATCGGTTATTTCAGGAATGTCGGTGCCACGAATATCCTGATAACGTGGCGCTGTCATTTTTTGGCTTGCGGGCAAGTTTCCCCACAATTGGAAGCCGTGCATCTGCCCGGTCGCGTTCCCTTTGGGCATTTCCTGATGCAGGATTCCAGACCCTGCTGTCATCCATTGCACATCGCCCGCGCCCAAAGACCCAGTATTACCAAGCGAATCGCTGTGTTCCACCGTTCCAGCCAGAACATAAGTTATGGTTTCGATACCGCGATGGGGATGCCACGGGAACCCTTTAAGGTAATCCTCGGGGAAATCATTTCTGAAATCGTCAAAAAGCAGGAACGGATCAAGTTCAGTCGGGTCCTGAAAGCCAAATGCCCGGTGAAGTTTGACACCGGCCCCTTCCATCGTTGGAACCGCTTTTCTAGATTCAAGCATTGGTCGGATTGACATGGTGCCTCCTGATCTTTGTGGGATCTTGCGACATTAAGTGTAATCATGATCTTGGTGGTTTCAATCGGCCGATGCTCACCGAAAGTGTGCGATTTTGCGAAGTGCGGAAGGTGAACAATGTCAGGCTGTTGCTTGGTTGTCGTTTGGGGTATTGGAAAGCCTGATCAACCCGGAGTGGCCGAATGCAAGACGAGATTTTAGCAGTTGTCGAGGCTTCGGCGCCCAGGCGCTGGATGGGAGTCCTTATTCTAAGCGTTGTCGGATTCTTGGTGTTTTTCGTGGCCATATCACAGCCGCCGGCCTTGGGTTGGCAAGTCTTTCTGATTTTAGTCGGTGCGTTGTCGTTGTGGCTTGCACAACGACTGTATCTGGCGACGTCCCACCGGATCGAGTTGACGGAAACGGAGTTGCGAGCCAGTTCAGGCGAAGTGATTGCGCTGGTCTCGGAAATCGAGGGAATTGACCGGGGTGCTTTCGCCTTCAAGCCATCCAGCGGTTTTCTGATCCGGACGAAAAACCCCGGATTGCGCGCATGGCATCCGGGGTTGTGGTGGCGCGTTGGTCGACGCGTTGGGGTAGGAGGTGTTACACCGGGTGCTCAGACAAAGTTCATGTCCGAAGCGCTTTCGGCGATGATTGCCGAGCGGATTTAGACATTTCCCTTGAGGTTTTCCGTAAAGCGCGGACGGGTAAAAACGAAGTTCTTCAGATCGATGTTGTCAAGGCCAACTCTGAACGGCGGCACAAAGGTGTTCGATGTCTCGACCAGAATCAGAGTGTTTTGATCCGCCATCGCTGGCAAGGAATCCTTGTAAAAAACGATGTTTGCATCGTCGAGTTTCTCAGTATATCCGCCGCGAATTGCAGACCAGGATACGGAGTGGCTGTCTGTGGCCTCGTCGTATACCACGACTGAAATCCGCATCTTCAGGTCAGCTTCGTTGCGCACCATCAATTTGAACATGTCCTCCATCGAGTCGACGTAGATATTGTCGATGGTGCGGGTCTCTCGAGACAGAAGGTCTCCAATTGTATAGGCCGCCTTGATGTTCGACGCGCTCTGTCGATAACCTTCAAAGAATGTATATCCGGCCATCACCGCCCAAAAAAGGATCGGCAAGATAATCAAGGATTCCACCGCAATCGAACCTTGCTCGTCATCGCGGAAACGTTTCATTCGGGTTTGCATGCAGGATATCAACATGGCTTAGATCGGCTCTTGTACAAATACAGTTGTCGCTGTCAGGGCGTACTGACCCTCCAGATTGGCCAGGGCCTTTCCCATTGTTGAAGTCGGGAACACGGGGTTGATCTTTGCGCATGCGCGTAGAACCATCAGCTGGTTTTCCTGTCCATTCTCAAAATTGCGTACGGGTCTCGGTTCTTCTGACAAGTCGGTACAGTCCGGCTCGGCCGGTATCGTCACCGCGGCAAACGGATCCTGGCTGATCATTTCCAGTTTGAGGCTGTTTTCACAGTTGCGAATGAACATAGCACGCTCGCAAATCGACTTTTTGATCGTATCGTGGTTCAAAACGACACCGGTGTTCAAGCGGATGTCCCTTACCGTTTGGTCTACCGCTCGTTCCAAAGTCGCGTGGTTGAGTGTGACGAAGGCCAACTCGACCCCCGACAGCATCAAGGCCATGAAAGCGGGGAAGACGATCACAAACTCGACCGTTGCGGTGCCGTCTTCCCGGTTTCGGAAGCTGCGCAGAGCAGAAACCAGTTTTCCGATCATTGGGTGAGCCTCAGCATGCGGACGGACGAGCCGATCGAGGTGAAAGCATCCGGAAGTTCAACAGCCGTTGCGTCGTAATAGTGGCTGTCCGAGCTGGCACAGTCTTCCAAGACCTTTTTACCGTTGGAGGCTACGTCGACACCGACGCTGAACACGATCACGCCTTCGTCCTTGGCGGCCTTGCAGACATGCTTGGTGCGAGCGTCCTTGGCTGTGGATTCTTTCTTGCTGAACGCCGCGCTTTCCCACACACCGTATGCGTTTGGCGTATCGAAGATCTCATTTTCGATATACTCCAGCGAAACGAGGTTCAGAAGCTCCACATAGGTCAGCTGTACTGCAGTACCGGGTTCGTCGGCGGCAGGTTGTTCGACGCAGGTCCGGCTTCCGCCTTTTCCGGTGCAGTATTGGCCGCCGTTGCCGTAGGGATGATCCTGCCAGGTTTGATCGTGTGGCCACCAGTACTCTTTGCTACCGCTTGATTGATACAGCGAGAAATAGCCTTCGTCAGCAGTTGCGTCCGGATTGTACCAGATGTCCGACGTCGTAGTACGGCGCGATGAATTCAGCATGAACTGGTCGGTGTTGTCCCCGTCTGAGATAATGATCAAGATCTTCAGGACGTTGGTTCCATACTCAACTGGGCGGTTGTCAAACATGGTCGGCACAATCCCGTCAACATGCGCCAAGCTGTTGATCACCGGTCGCGTACCGGGGTCGAGAAGGGCAAGACCCCAGTTGGCACCATTGTCGGTACCGGTATCTTCACTTGAGTCCTCGTCCCACACCGCCGGGTTCAGGGCAGTCAGACCATCAATGTAGTTGTGAATGACGGTTTCGTCATTCTGGAATGGCAGGATTGCGGATCCAGCCCGAGTTGGACAGACAGGGTATTCAATTGGCTCCCTCGACATCGTGTAGGGATCGAAGTGCGCGGTCTGCTCTCTCAACTCGGTTGTCGACAGATACGGCTTGCTGAATTCGTCATCGACGAAGTTGATGCAATGAGAATAGTTCTGGAAACGATCCAGATTATAGTACTTGATCATGTCCGCGCCAACGTTCACCTGGCTTGCGTAAGGGATGATCGAGAAAGACACCTCTTTGTTCCAAAGACCATTCTTCAAGCCCAACTGCGTGACAATGCTTTTGGCTGCAGTCTTTAGGTTTGCCAGTTTCGGACCATACATGGATGTGGAAAAATCCAGAACCAGAGACACTTCGACGGCACCGACACTTTCCTCGGCGGAGCTGAGCGCTGGAGCGCTCAAGCTATCGACGCCACTCAAATGCATAAAATGAGTCGGGAACTCAGCAACCGCCGACGCAGTAACATGGCGGTAACCAGTACTGTTAATCACTTTGACGTCCTTGAGGTTGTCCAGTAGATCCGCCTTGTCGAGATACGACTTCACGACTGTTTCGGCATCAACCTTTTGATCAAGGTCAGCCGCAGCCAATACCGCGCGGTCCATTGTGTACTGCAATTCGGCGCGCTCTCTTTCATACTTCATCAGGTCCACACCGATCCCGGCTGCGGCGACAATGATGAGGAACAGAAATAGAGCGAGAATGCTCATCGACCCATCTTCGCTGTCAATGAAGCCTCTCGTTTGTGCTGGCGTACAGTCAGCCGACGTTATATTGTCGCCATTGGACTTCCAGAGAACCTTGCGCATAACGATACCCTTTCCGGACCGGGCAGAACGGTCATTCGAAATATTGGACTGACTAAAGGTAAATGCAGAACGTGGCGAGAATTGGGCGGTTTTGCCACTATCTTGCTGTAACTGAACGACAATTGCGCCCACTCTTGGCCAATCGCCCGTTCTGTTGCTGAATTGAAAACAATAGTCGCCATTCTTGATAGTTTGCACGACTCGCGGGTGCCGGACGGTTAATTTTTGCAAATGCTCAAAATATTGGCAGAATTGGATTGATCAGGTTTAACCAGATTGCGACAAAGTGACATGGAGAGTGTCTCCAATTGTCTGAGGTCAGGGAGGAATTTATGACGCGCGTAACCGAACCCAGTTTCCGTGAAAGTGTGGATCTGATGTTCAACAGAGCGGCCGCTCTGATGGATCTTCCCCCCGGGCTTGAAGAAAAGATTAGGGTCTGCAACGCGACCTACACGGTTCGCTTTGGCGTAAGGTTGCGGGGCAAGATTCACACCTTTGTCGGATACCGGTCCGTTCACTCGGAACATATGGAACCTGTCAAAGGTGGAATTCGTTATGCGACTGCCGTGAATCAGGACGAGGTCGAGGCCCTTGCGGCTCTGATGACTTACAAGTGCGCGTTGGTCGAAACGCCGTTCGGTGGATCCAAAGGTGGTTTGTGCATTGATCCGCGTTTGTACGAAGAGCACGAGTTGGAACAGATCACCCGCCGGTTCGCATATGAGCTGGCAAAGCGCGACCTGATCAATCCGTCTCAAAACGTACCCGCTCCGGATATGGGTACCGGGGAACGAGAGATGGCCTGGATTGCGGATCAGTATGCCCGAATGAACACGACGGATATCAATGCGCGGGCGTGTGTCACCGGAAAGCCCCTGAATGCTGGCGGCATTGCTGGCAGGGTCGAGGCTACCGGGCGAGGCATTCAATACGCGCTTCGCGAGTTTTTCCGGCATCCTGAAGACGTCGCAAAAGCTGGATTGTCCGGAAAGCTCGATGGCAAGCGCGTCATTGTTCAGGGTTTGGGTAACGTAGGCTATCATGCCGCCAAATTTCTTAGCGAAGAAGACAACTCGAAAATCGTCGGGATCATTGAGCGCGACGGTGCGCTGTATGATCCTGAGGGTATAGACGTCGAAGCGGTGCACCAATGGATAGCAAAGCACGGCGGCGTGGCGGGTTATCCGGACGCGACCCATACGGCCGAAGGTTCAGCAGTTTTGGAAGAAGAATGCGACATTCTTATTCCGGCTGCGCTGGAAGGGGTAATCAACCTGTCCAACGCAGAGCGGATCAAGGCACCTCTCATCATCGAGGCCGCGAACGGACCAGTGACTGCGGGCGCAGACGAGATCCTGCGCAAGAAGGGAACCGTAATAATCCCGGATATGTTTGCGAACGCAGGTGGTGTGACGGTTTCCTACTTCGAATGGGTCAAGAACCTCAGCCATATCCGTTTTGGCCGCATGCAACGTCGCCAGGAAGAGGCGCGGCACGAACTGATTGTGCAGGAACTCGAACGGCTCGATCGTTATCTTGGCGATGCCTGGTCGATGTCCCCAGACTTCAAGGCCAAATACCTCAGGGGTGCGGACGAATTGGAGTTGGTTCGCTCGGGCCTGGATGACACCATGCGGATTGCCTATCAATCGATGAGAGAAGTATGGCACGCCAGATCCGACGTCGAGGATTTGCGAACAGCGGCCTATATTGTAGCCATTGACAGGGTGGCCAAGAGCTATCGCGCCAAAGGCTTGTAACGCATTGCAAGTTTTCTTCTCGGGCGTGCCTTTTGGCGCGCCCTTTTTTGGCCCGTGTTCGGTTTGTGGCAGGTGAACAGACGTTACGAATACGGCGTTGATAGTCGCGGGTAGGATAGTATTTGTCGAAAAGCGATATGGCCCGAGGGCGATCTGCTTGATAGGTGTTCCCCGATGGGCCAGTCAAGAGTTGGCCGAAAGGGAGTGAACGATGCGTTTTTCTGGCCTTCGAGTGCTGAAGGAAGGGTTGACGGGCAATAAGGGATGGGAACCTCATTGGCGGGACCCAGAGCCTAAGTCTGAATATGATGTCGTCATCATTGGGGGCGGCGGTCACGGGCTGAGCACGGCTTATTACTTGGCAAAGGAGCACGGTCTAACCAATGTTGCGGTACTGGAGAAAGGATATCTCGGCGGCGGTAATGTGGGGCGGAACACGACTATCGTCCGGGCAAACTACTTTTTGTCGGGCAACTCCGAGTTTTACTCTCATTCGCTGAAACTTTGGGAAGGTTTGGAAGAAGACCTGAACTACAATGTGATGCATTCCCAGAGAGGCATCATCAATCTATTCCATTCCGATGGTCAGCGGGACGCAGCGGCGCGTCGTGGCAACATGATGATCAGTCAGGGTGATGACGCCGAGTTGCTCGACCGCGACGGCGTCCGCGCCAAAGTACCTTTTTTGAATTTTGAAGACTTGCGCTTTCCTATCTATGGCGGGCTCTATCACGCGCGCGGAGGCACCGCGCGCCACGACGCGGTGGCATGGGGGTACGCCCGTGGTGCCGACCAGCGGGGCGTAGATTTGATTCAGAACTGCGAAGTCACGGGCATCGATATCGAGAACGGCGCTGTTCGAGGCGTGCGGACAACACGCGGCGCTATCCGGGCCAAGAAAGTTGCTATGGTAGTTGCCGGAAGATCCAGCCAGGTGGCTGCGATGGCAGGGATGCGCCTTCCGATCGAAAGCCATGTTCTGCAGGCTTTTGTTACCGAGGGGTTGAAACCTTGTATCGATCACGTTGTGACATTCGGTATGGGGCACTTTTATATCAGCCAGTCGGACAAGGGCGGGCTGGTTTTTGGCGGCGATCTGGATTTCTACGCATCCTACGCCGCCCGCGGAAACCTGCCCACTGTTGAAAACGTGATGGAAGCCGGCATGGCGCTGATGCCGATGATCGGCAAAGCTAAAGTGCTGCGCAGTTGGGGGGGCATTATGGACATGTCTCCCGATGGCTCGCCCATCATCGACAAGACGCATATTGACGGACTCTACCTGAACTGCGGTTGGAACTATGGTGGCTTCAAGGCAGTTCCGGGGTCCGGCAATGTCTTTGCTCACCTGATCGCCACGGGCCAATACCATGAGAACGCCACCAAGTTCCGCCTGGACCGGTTCCGGACCGGGCGAAGCATTCTGGACGAAGAGGGCAAGGGCTCTCAACACAACCTGCACTGAGGCGTATGGCAGATGTTGGAATTCGGTATTTTTGACGAAGAAAAGCTGGGGGCGAGAGCATGAGGATCACCTGTCCGCATTGCGGCGAGCGCGATCGCCGGGAGTTTTACTATCGCGGTGCTGCCGTGGGTTTGGACCGGCCTGCACCCGATGCCGGGGAGAAGGCATGGGACAACTTCGTCTACTTGCGCGAGAATCCAGCCGGAAAGACACGCGACCTGTGGTATCACGAAGGTGGCTGCGGGGCCTGGATCGTAGTGACCCGTAACACGATCTCACATGACATTCTGAACACTGAACTCGCATCGGAGACGCAGTCATGAGGATCAAGGGCAAGGGCCTTGTGGATCGCACCAAGCCAATTTCCTTCTATTTCGACAGTGTGCGTTATTCGGGATTTGCCGGAGATACTCTAGCCTCGGCCTTGCTTGCGAATGATGTCCGTTTGATGGGACGGTCGTTCAAGTATCACCGCCCGCGCGGGGTGCTGACTGCAGGAGGCGAAGAGCCTAATGCGTTGATGACCGTAGGCCATGGGTCTGGGCAGGAACCCAATGTGCGTGCCACCATGCAAGAGATCTATGCCGGGTTGGAGGCACGCAGTCAGAACCGCTGGCCGTCTCTGAATTTTGATGTGCTCGGTATGAACGATCTAGCGGCACCGTTTTTCGGGGCGGGCTTCTACTACAAGACTTTCATGTGGCCAAAGAGTTTTTGGGAAAAAGTCTATGAGCCAGCGATCCGCCGAGCAGCAGGTCTTGGCGCGCTTTCGGGCCTGAACAATGTCGACAAGTATGAACGTGCTTTTGCATTCTGTGATCTTCTGGTTATCGGATCAGGGCCTGCCGGGCTGATGGCAGCGTTGGCCGCAGGTCGGGCCGGGGCGGATGTGATCCTCGTGGATGAAGGCAGCCGAATGGGTGGCCGTTTGTTGGCCGAAACATATGAGGTGGACGGAAAAACCGGCCACGTCTGGGCCGACGAAGTTATCGCCGAGTTGAGGGCGATGGACAATGTGCGCCTGATGACGAGGACGACCGTGGTAGGCGCTTATGATCACGGCACATATGGGGCATTGGAGCGGGTGCACAATCACACTGGCAACCGTCCGAACGGTGCACCGATGGAGACGTTCTGGCGGATTGTAGCCAAGCGATCGGTACTGGCCGCAGGCGCGTTGGAGCGGCCGGTTGCGTTTCGCAATAACGACCGCCCGGGAATCATGACCGCAGGGGCAGTGCGCGCGTACCTCAACCACTGGGGTGTGAGTGCGGGCAAGAACGTAACGGTGTTCGGCAATACTGACGACGTTCATCGCACGGCCCGCGACCTTTTGGAGGCCGGTGTGCATGTGGCGGCGGTGATCGACAGCCGTCATGATGCACCTCTGTCCGACGACTATCAGGTTCTGCGCGGGGCTCAGGTTTGCGGTAGTTCCGGCCGAAAGGGGTTGGAAAGCATAACCGTGCGCCGCCCCAGCGGAGAAGAGAAGATTCAGACTGACTGCCTTGCGATGACAGGTGGGTGGAATCCGTCAGTCCATCTGACCTGCCACATGAGCGGGCGTCCGGTTTGGCGGCGCGACATTGCTGCCTTTGTTCCTGCTCCAGGTGCAGTTCCTGGAATGGTGGCAGCAGGTGCGTGCAAAGGGGCTTTCTCGACCGCAGACTGCCTGCGCGAGGGCGTTGCCGCAGCGGAGGAGGTGTTGAGCGAGTTGGGGCGTAAAGTGCCAGAGGTGGCGGTGCCGCATGCCGAAGATGCGGCTTATGAAATCGCGCCGCTTTGGTCCGTTCCAGGCAAGGGGCGCGCCTGGCTGGATTTCCAGAATGACGTCACCGTAAAAGATGTGAAACAGGCAGCAACCGAGAACTTTCGTTCAGTTGAGCACATGAAGCGCTATACCACCCAAGGGATGGCGACTGATCAGGGCAAGAATTCGAACGTGGCGGCGCTGGCCATTCTGGCTGACGCTACCGGACGTGAGATACCCGAGACTGGGACGACCACTTTCCGACCGCCATATTCGCCGGTAGCGATTGCCGCGCTGGGCGCTGGTGCCGAAGGAATGGGTTATAGACCACAACGGTTTACAACCTCGCACAAGGCCAGCGTCGCGCGCAAAGCACCTATGGTCGAGGCTGGCCTGTGGTACAGGCCCAGTTACTTCCCGCAATCAGGTGAAACTACTTGGCGTGAGAGTTGTGACCGCGAGGTCAAATACGTACGCGAGGCGGTTGGCGTAGCCGACGTTTCAACTTTGGGAAAAATCGACGTTCAGGGTCGGGATGCAGGACAGTTTCTGGATTTCGTCTATACTAGCATATTCTCGACGTTGAAGGTCGGGCGCACTCGCTATGGCTTGATGCTGCGCGAAGATGGGTTTGTCATGGATGACGGCACCACCGCACGATTGGGAGAACATCACTATGTCATGACCACAACGACTGCTGGTGCGGGCGAGGTGATGACGCACCTGGAATTTGTGGCGCAATGCCTGCGCCCGGATCTGGATGTGACCTTTACATCGGTAACCGAGCAATGGGCGCAGTTTGCCGTCGCCGGACCAAGATCACGCGAGTTGCTGAGTGACTTGGTTGAAGAAGATCTGAGCGATGACAACTGGCCATTTATGGCTTGTGGACCGATCAAGGTTCTGGGGGTTGATGGGCGATTGTTCAGAATATCATTCTCGGGTGAGCTAGCCTATGAAATCGCGGTTCCTTCACGTTATGGCGCTAGCCTTTTTGATTTTCTGACCGAACGCGCCGAGGCGCTGGGCGGTGGTCTCTACGGGATGGAAGCGCTCAACGTTCTCAGGATAGAAAAGGGATTCATCACCCATTCCGAAATCCATGGTCGGACCACTGCGTATGACATTGGAATGGGCCGGATGGTATCGCAGAAAAAGGACTGCGTCGGCAAGACAATGTCGGAACGGCCCGGTCTTGAAGAAGCTGGGCGGGAAAGGTTAGTCGGGCTGAAACCCATCGGAGAAAGCAAACAGTTGCTGGCCGGAGCGCATCTATATCGCGAAGAGGCGGATCCAGTACGCGTCAACGATCAGGGTTATATTACGTCAGTCTGTTTCTCTCCCATGTTGGGCTGCATGTTGGGGCTTGGTTTTCTGGCTGATGGGCCTGAACGATACGGCGAAGTCGTCAAGATGGTAGATGGTCTGCGCGGGGTGACGACGCTCTGCGAAGTGGTGAACCCGGTGTTCCTTGACCCGGAGGGAGGGCGCGTACGTGGATAACTTGATTGCCAAAACCCCTTGTGAAGGACTGTTGCCGCTGACGGTTGGTACCGTCACGTTAAGTGAGGAAGACGCGGGTGTGATGACGTCTGTCACGCCTTACAAAGGTAAGACCAAGGCCCTGTCCGATGCTCTGAAGTCAGCACATGGAATGACCTATCCTGCGGCAAATCGCGCGACTGGCAAGGCCGGATCGCGTGCGGTCTGGTTTGGTCATTCGGCGGCAATGCTGATGGGGCCAGCTCCAGATGTGGCATTGGCAGAGCATGCGGCCCTTGTCGATCAGTCCGATGCCTGGGCTGTGGTCCGGTTAGAAGGGGTGGGGGCCGAGGACGTGCTGGCCCGCTTGGTGCCGGTCGATTTGCGAGAGGTACACTTCAAGCGTGGACATACCGTGCGCAGTCTGATGTTTCACATGACGGCTTCGATCACTCGTATTGGCGACAACACCTTCCAGATCATGGTATTTCGGTCGATGGCCCAAACGCTGGCCCATGATCTGAAAACGGCGATGGAAGGAGCGGGTGCACGCGGTTAACATGCGTAGGTTATGAATTGATTCCCGGAGGACCATGATGATCCGCCTTGCCGTTATTGCCATGCTATTGGCAACCCCGCTTTCTGCGGCCGAGTCCAAGGAAGAAAGTTGCCGATATCAGTCGGATGTAGTCGCTGCGATACAGAAGGCACGATTGGATCGGGTCAAAGAGCGCGACGTGCCAAAAGCGATTGCGGCAACAAATCCAGTCTGGCCCGATAACTACGATGCTGCAATTCCGCTGATCACGCCCTGGGTCTATGAGCAGAAGATGCGCGACGTGCGAAACAAGGATTTGGCGGCCGCTTGGCTGGAGCTTTGCTTGCAGCAATAATCCACACATCCGTCATTTCGCTGTGGACAAACGCTCGCCTATGCCTTGGCGAGCGTTTCCGTTTCTGCCACATTCAGTTCATGTCATTGCCCCCTGGATTTCTGGATGAATTGCGTACGCGCCTGAGCCTGTCACAGGTTGTCGGGCGTAAGGTCATGTGGGATGCCCGAAAGTCAAATCAGGGGAAGGGCGATATGTGGGCGCCATGCCCGTTTCACCATGAGAAGACGGCTTCGTTCCACGTCGATGACACGAAGGGATTCTATTACTGTTTTGGCTGCCACGCCAAAGGTGATGCAATCAGCTTTGTAAAAGAGACCGAGAATGTCTCGTTCATCGAAGCTGTCGAGATTCTGGCCCGCGAAGCCGGGATGCCGATGCCTGCGCGCGATCCGAAGGCGCAGGAAAAACAGGACCACCGCACACAGCTGGCTGATGTGATGGAACAGGCGGTGCAATTCTTCCGTCTGCAACTCAAGACCGGGGCAGGAGCCGCCGCACGAGATTACCTCGCGCGCCGCGGGTTGAACGCGCAAGCGCTGGACCGGTGGGAGATTGGATTTGCCCCGGACGATTGGCAGGCGCTGTGGGACCATCTGCGCGGCAAGAACGTGGCCGAGGACCTGATCCTTGGGGCCGGGCTGGCCAAGCCCTCGAACAAGGGCAAAAAGCCTTATGACACCTTCCGCAACCGCATCATGTACCCGATCCGCGATCCGCGCGGACGTTGTATCGCGTTTGGCGGGCGGGCGATGGACCCCAATGACACCGCGAAATACCTGAACTCGCCCGAGACCGAGCTGTTCGACAAAGGGCGCAGTCTTTACAATCAAGGCCCGGCTCGACAGGCGGCAGGTAAGGGGCAGCCGCTGATCGTGGCCGAAGGTTATATGGATGTGATCGCGCTGGCCGAAGCAGGCTTTGGCGCGTCGGTTTCGCCATTGGGTACCGCCATCACCGAACATCAGCTGCAACTGCTCTGGCGGATATCGGACGAGCCGATCATTGCGCTGGACGGCGACACAGCAGGTCTGCGCGCTGCGATGCGGGTGGTTGATCTGGCTTTGCCGCTGCTGGAAGCTGGAAAGTCGCTGCGGTTTGCCCTGATGCCCGAGGGCAAAGACCCGGACGACCTGCTGCGCGCCGAAGGGGCAGGCGCTTTGAAGGCCGTGCTGGATGGTGCCAATCCGATGGTCAAGCTGCTGTGGCAGCGCGAGACCGACGGCAAGGTGTTCGACAGCCCCGAGCGCAAGGCGGCTTTGGACAAGTCCCTGCGCGAGAAAATCAAGCTGATCCGCGACCCATCGATCCGGGCGCATTATGGGCAAGCGGTCAAGGACCTGCGCTGGGAGTTGTTTCGCGCACAACGATCGCCCCAAAAAAGAGATTGGCAGCCGCGTGGGAAATGGCAGCCGGAGAAGGCGCCTGCATCGCCCGGAGCCCGCGCGTCGTTTCTGGCATCTTCAGAAAATGCCGACATCCGCCTGCGAGAAGCGGCAATTCTGGCCATTGCAATTCTAAACCCGAAAGTCGTTGTCCAGTTCGAACACCAATTGGAAGACATGGAATGCCTCGACCCGGATCACGCGGCTCTCAGGCAGGCCATCCTGCGGCACGCAATTGACGACCCGGACAACATCAAAGACCACATTGTTGCAGCTTTAGGACCCGAACCCCTTGAAAACCTACTAGCCCTTCGCCATGTCGCGGTGATCCCCTGTGTGTTCAAGCCGGGCGACGTTGAAAAGGCCGAGATGACCCTGGCCGAGGAACTCGCAAAAATCAAAGCACTCCGGGGGCTTGACGCCGAAATTGCCGAAGCTGAAGAGGAGTTGTCTGATCTGGCAGACGAGGCGCTGACATATCGACTGGCTCAAGCTGCCGAAGAAAGAAACCGCGCTAATCGCAGCCAGAACGAGGATAAAGCCATATTCGATGTTGCCGACAATGGTGCCCGCCTCAGCCGGGATGAAAGGGAAGCCTTCGAATCAATCATGTCTGGCATCAAATTTGAACGAAAACGCAGATGACTTTGTGTTTTCCGGAAGAACAGCAAAAGAAAAACGGGTAAACGGGTGGCCGAATCATTTCTACGCGCTAATGATTCGGTTCCAACGAATCACCCACCCTGCAGGAGCTACTGAATGGCCGCCAAGGACACGACCGAGGAACGCAAATCCGACGAGCAGGAACAGGAAGTCTCGCTGGATATGAGCCAGGCCCAGATCAAGAAGATGATCGCCGAGGCCCGCGAGAAAGGCTATATTACTTACGACCAGCTCAATCAGGTTCTGCCACCTGATCAGGTCAGTTCGGAACAGATTGAAGACGTGATGTCGATGCTTTCGGAAATGGGCATCAACATCATTGAGGACGAAGAAGCCGAGGAGGAAGAGCAGAAGGGTTCGACCGATCTGGTCACGACTGACGGCCCCCGCGAAGTTGCGCTGGCAGGCGCCCAGGCGGAGAAACTGGACCGGACCGATGACCCGGTTCGCATGTACCTACGCGAGATGGGCAGCGTCGAGTTGCTGAGCCGAGAGGGCGAGATTGCCATCGCCAAGCGGATTGAGGCGGGGCGGAACACAATGATTGCGGGGCTGTGCGAAAGCCCACTGACCTTCCAGGCGATTACGATCTGGCATGACGAGTTGCTCAGCGAAGATATTCTGCTTCGCGACGTGATTGATCTGGAAACCACATTCGGCAATCAGCTGGACGAAGATGGCGAGGTTGAAGAGCCCGTTGTCGACTCTTCTGTCGCGCCCACGACACAAAAGTCCGAAGACAACGGTCCCGAGCTTGATGCCGATGGCAACCCGATTACCAAGGAAGAAGACGAAGACGAGGACGATCAGGCCAATATGTCGCTCGCGGCAATGGAGGCCGCGCTCAAAGAGCAGGTTCTGCATACCTTGGAGCGAATTTCGACTGACTTTGCGCAGCTCAGCGAAATGCAGGACAGCCGTATTTCGGCAACGCTGAACGAAGATGGTTCATTCAGTGATCAGGATGAGGCGACCTATCAGGCCTTGCGCTCTGAAATCGTGGAGTTGGTCAACGGCCTGCACTTGCACAACAACCGGATCGACGCATTGATTGACCAGCTTTATGGCATCAATAAACGGGTGATGTCGCTGGACAGTGCCATGGTGAAACTTGCCGATCAGGCCCGGATTAATCGTCGTGAATTTGTTGATACCTATCGCGGCCGTGAATTAGATCCGAATTGGTTGGCCGAGATGGCTGAAAAGCCCGGTCGTGGCTGGCAGATGTTCATTGAACGCTCGTCGGAGAAGGTGGAAGAACTGCGGAGCGACATGGCACAGGTGGGCCAATATGTCGGCTTGGATATCTCAGAATTTCGCCGGATCGTGCAGCAGGTCCAAAAGGGCGAGAAAGAGGCGCGGCAGGCCAAAAAGGAAATGGTCGAAGCCAACCTTCGATTGGTTATTTCGATTGCCAAAAAGTACACGAACCGTGGCCTGCAATTCCTTGATCTTATTCAGGAAGGCAACATCGGCCTGATGAAAGCGGTGGACAAATTCGAGTACCGTCGCGGCTACAAATTCTCGACCTATGCTACTTGGTGGATTCGTCAGGCGATTACGCGCTCGATCGCGGATCAGGCGCGCACGATTCGTATTCCGGTTCACATGATCGAAACAATTAACAAGCTGGTCCGAACCGGTCGCCAGATGCTTCACGAAATCGGACGCGAGCCGACCCCCGAGGAACTGGCCGAAAAACTGCAAATGCCGCTGGAAAAGGTCCGCAAGGTGATGAAGATCGCCAAGGAACCGATTTCGCTGGAAACGCCCATCGGCGACGAAGAGGACAGCCAGCTTGGCGATTTCATCGAGGACAAGAACGCGGTTCTGCCGCTGGACTCGGCCATTCAGGAGAACCTGAAGGAAACTACCACACGGGTTCTGGCCTCGCTCACGCCACGTGAAGAACGTGTTTTGCGAATGCGCTTTGGCATCGGCATGAATACAGACCACACGTTGGAAGAAGTTGGTCAACAGTTCAGCGTGACCCGCGAACGAATTCGTCAGATCGAAGCCAAAGCTTTGCGAAAGCTGAAACATCCTAGCCGGAGTCGAAAACTCCGTTCATTTCTTGATCAGTAAAAAAGCGCCCTGCGGGGCGCTTTTTTTGTTACGCGTTTGTCGCATTGCTTGGAACTTGTGCGCCATGCAATCGTGAGGGCGGCAGTATTTGAGCGTGTCGGAATGCAAGACCTTGTTGAAATACCGGAGGCAGCCGGGCGCGATCTGATTGTTTTCGATGGTGAATGCGTTCTCTGCTCTGGCTTTTTCCAGTTTATACTCCGGCACGACCAAGCGCAAAAGTTCGCGTTTGCCACTGCGCAATCTGCTTTAGGTCAGAAGCTTTATCGCCAGCTTGGTCTGCCGACGGAGGATTTTGAAACCAATCTGGTCATAGTGAGAGGCAGAGTACATCAGCGACTGGATGCCTTTGCGGCAGCCATGCGGGAGCTTTCTGGGATTTGGCCGGCCTTCTCGATCTGCTGTTATCTGCCGGGCTTTCTGAAGGACCGTATTTACCAATCTATTGCCAGAAACCGCTATTCGATCTTTGGCCGGTTCGACCGATGCATTCTCCCAGATGCTGAAATCAAAGCGCGGTTTGCCGTGGGAGGATTCTGAGGCGTGAGAGACCCGTTCCTGCAGGCATTGCCGGATTGTGTGGCGTTGCCAACATCGTTACGGCAATTGCATAGCACCGCTGGGGAGTATGTTGGTCATTGCACAATCGAGAAAGGCAAAGGGTGCTTGGTTTCGCTGGCATTGCGTCTTGGAGGTTTTCCGCCTTCCGGAGTGAATGTTCCGGTGCAGTTACGTATCCAAAAGCGTGGTTTGAAATGGATGTGGGAAAGGAATTTTGACGGGCACGTTACTCGTTCGGTCCTTTCTTACGACGCGAAAAGCAATCTGGTGCACGAAAAGTTTGGGGCAGTGACCTTGACGTTGCGGCCACAAGCCAGGGGTAAACGGATCGCAATTGAGGTGGCGGGGGTATATGTTTATCGCATACCTGTTCCTCGATGGTTCCTGCCGCAATCAGAGACGTTCGAGCATGAGGATGAGCAGGCGAGATTTGCCTTCGACGTGAGCGCCCGATTGTCGGTATTGGGCTTGTTGATCCGGTATTGCGGCACGCTCGAACCTTTGTTGTCTTAACCGCCTGTCATTTCCCGTTATTCGGCATTAGTTTAGGTAACAAGACAGTCGAAGGAAGTTCCGCGAATGAAAAAAATGATTGGATTGGCCACAGCCCTTGCTTTGGTGGCAGCGACGCAAGCGGACGCCTTTCGTGCCAGAGGTGGATATTCGGTAAATCAGGTCGACAGCAATGTGTTCGAAGTGATTCCAGGTGGCCCCCAACGTTCCGTCGACTACTGGTGTGCAGCTTCGGAATATGCACGGCGCGAACTTGGAGCAGATTGGCGACAGCGCATCTATATCGCGCGAGGCTATGGGCCAAGCGTGACAACCGGGCGCAAGACCGCCGTGCAGTTCACTCTGAACTCGCAAGCAGCCGACAACGGAGCTGGGTCAAACAGCTTTCTTCGTCTTGGTTTCAAGGTTGGTGACAGCATGAGTGTCCAGCAGGCCAACGGAAATTGCTTTCCGTCTCCTCCGGGCTTTTAGAATCCTGAGCTTCTTGCCATTCGAGAGACAACAGTGCACCGCGAGTTCCAGATCATCACTAACGGGCAGGGGCTTTACGAGTTCACGACACAGTTTAGCGACTGGTTGCAACCTGTTGGAATTGATGGTTTGGCGACACTATTTGTTCGTCACACGTCCTGTTCCCTGTTGATTCAGGAGAATGCGGACCCAGACGTTCAAATAGACCTCAAGGCCTTCTTTCAGCACTTCGTGCCTCATTCAAACCATCCGGCCATGACTTATCTCCGTCATACCTATGAAGGCCCAGACGATATGCCCGCGCATATCAAGGCCTCGATGATGCCGGTTTCTCTGTCTATCCCGGTGGTCGGAGGCGTGCCCGTGTTGGGGTCATGGCAAGGCATTTATCTGTTTGAACATCGCGATGCGCCCCATACCCGCAAGGTCGCTGGGTATTTTGCCTAGCGCCCATTATCTAGCGGTGCAAAATTCAGACTACCCAAATCCTAGCGGCTGTCCTATAGTTGTGGATAAGTGGGCCAAAGTACTCACAAAAGAGGCGGACAAGGGACGAGGAGACGGCGGATGCGCTGCCCGTTTTGCGGAAATATCGATACTCAGGTCAAAGATTCACGTCCAGCAGAGGACCATGTGGCGATCAGGCGACGTCGGTTCTGTCCGGCTTGCGGTGGGCGGTTCACAACTTACGAGCGGGTTCAGTTGCGCGATCTGGTTGTGATCAAGACAAACGGGAAGCGAGAGGATTTTGATCGCGACAAATTGGAGCGTTCGATCCGCATTTCGATGCAGAAACGCCCGATTGAACCTGAGCGGATCGACCAGATGATCTCAGGCATTGTGCGACGGCTGGAAAGCATGGGGGAAACGGACATTCCCTCCAACAAGATTGGTGAGATCGTGATGGAAGCGCTGGCGCGGATCGACACGGTGGCCTATGTGCGCTTTGCCAGTGTTTACAAGAATTTCCAGGCAGCCGACGATTTCGAAGATTTTGTCCACGAGTTGCGCCCACCGCAGCCACCGACGGAAGAATGAACGATACAGAGAAGCGATATATGGCGTTGGCCCTGTCCTTGGGCCGGCGCAATCAAGGTTTGTGTTGGCCAAATCCGGCCGTTGGCTGTGTCATCGTAAAAGATGGACGGATCGTTGGTCGTGGCTGGACCCAACCCGGAGGTCGGCCACATGGCGAAACGCAAGCATTGGCGCAGGCAGGCGAGGCTGCGCGGGGCGCAACGGTCTATGTATCCTTAGAACCTTGTGCGCATCATGGTCAGACGCCGCCTTGTTCAGATGCCCTAATCGCCGCAGGGGTTGCGCGTGTGATTTGCGCTATTGAGGACAGCGATCCAAGAGTTTCTGGGCAAGGCTTTGCCATGCTGCAAAATGCGGGGATTAAAGTCGTTTCCGGTGTACTGAGCGAACAGGCGGCTCGCGAGCATGCCGGTTTCTTTCTGAAGACCGAGCAGGGGCGCCCGTTTGTGACGCTCAAACTTGCGAGCAGCTTTGATGGTCGTATCGCTACGGCGACGGGGCAAAGCAAATGGATCACTGGCCCGGAAGCGCGTCGCACTGTCCACGCCATGCGTGCGCATCACGACGCGGTGATGGTGGGTGCGGGAACAGCAAGGGCGGATGATCCTTCGTTAACTGTGCGGGATCTTGGTATCGAAACTCAGCCTGTTCGCGTGGTGGTATCGCGGCATCTTGACTTGCCGCTGATGGGGCAATTGGCGCGTACAGCGTCGGACATCCCGGTTTGGCTGTGTCATGGACCCGGTGCTGACATTGAACGGATCCGTGCGTGGGAAGGTATGGGGGCCCGACTTATTCCCTGCGCGGTGAATGGAACCCAGATCGATGCTTCAGATTTGCTGCAACAATTGGGCAAGGCAGGATTGACCCGGGTTTTTTGTGAAGGTGGTGCGGCACTGGCGGCAACGTTGTTATCCGAGGATCTGGTTGACGAGTTGATCGGTTTTTCTGCAGGTATTGCGATCGGAGCGGAAGGATTGCCTGCCATCAGCGCGCTTGGTTTGAATCATCTTCAAGAAGCGCCGCGCTTTGAACTCGTTGAGACACGTGATGTCGGCGGTGATGTGTTGATGCGTTGGACAAGAGATTTGAACTTAAAACCGCGGTGAAACTGCTTCATCGCCACAAATGAGTGTATGACGCAAACGCCCCTTGTGCCTTTGATAAAAGGCGGTTGACTAATCCGGTTTTCGGTATGTCCGAATGCACGAGGCGATCTACGACGACTTCGACCTGACAGGGTAACCCGGTCACAGGATCGCGATAGCGAGGGTAGTCGATAAGTGCAGCATGTGCGAGTCCTTGTACAGTTGGGTGCGCTCCGCGGCGCGCGGGGACCGCGCCAAGATCCTTCGTCAAACCCCAACCGGCATAGAAAGGCGCGCCCAATGTCGTGACTTTTATCCCTCTGATCAGTGCCTCAAAGCCGATAAGGGATGTAATTGTCCATACTTCCTGAACTTGCATTAGCAATTCGGCAGGACTTGTGCCTGTGGCGACGACATCGGCCAATGCTGAGGTATCTATCGCCCCCTCTCGAAGGCCGGCTTCGACGTCGGGATGGGGCTTGTAGACAATAACTGCTTCTGGATTGGCTTCGCGTGTGGCTTGCAGGAGTTCGAGATTGGTCCGGATACTGCTTGCCCCTTTTCGGATCGACATATCGTCCTCGACCTGACCGGGAACGAGTATGCGATATCCGTCAGGCAGTTGCGGAATTGGGCCTTCGATATTGTATTTACTCAGTCCTTCGTGAATAACGCGCTCTATCAGACGCTCGGCTCGCAAACGTTGGTCGGGACGCAAGGTCTCGCGAGCGGTGATCAAAGTTTCTAATCGACTGGGGCGGGTCGGATCATAGTAGATACCCAAGTCATCCGTCACCAGAGAGAGTGGTGGAACAAGCTTTGCGCCCAGCCCGCGGGAGCGTAGAAAGCCATCCTCGACCCGCACGATACCTTCCACATCGCCCGCGTGTGTGGCCCACGCCATATGCCGTCTTTGCGAAGAAGGTTCGACTTTGTCGACAAATTGGATTCTTTTCTGTTGGCCGAACATGTCTTGCAGATACCGCCGCTTCCATATCCGCATACCTGAAGCAGTCCAACCATGGTTGTCTTCGCGCCACGCGCGTGCTTGCGCTTCGAGCGCGTCCAGAACGGTTTCCAAGTCGCATAGTTTATCACGATAGGGGTCGTACCATGTCGGATAAAGCATCATCGCTGCAGCAAACAGTTGTGCTCGGGTCAGTTTGCGAGTACGGCGCGGGAGTGGGTTTTCGTCCTGGGTCAGGCCCCAACCTGCGTAAAAAGGCTGTCCAAAGACCCGTGGTTTGTGCCCTGCCAAAATGGCTTCGAACCCCATTTGAGAGGACAAAGTGTAGACACCCACCGCGCCATCTAGCAAAGCCCACGGGCTGACAGAGCGATCCAATAGGGATACGCGGTCAGTCGTGTCCGCCGTCGAGTAATGACCGGGGCGAAATCCTGCTGATGTTTCTGGATGCGTTTTGATGATCACGCGTGCTCCGGGGTGTTCCTCTTGAGCGAAAATTAGCATTTCGCGAAACATGGCGTCTGTGCCGCCGTTTGCGGCCACGGCGGCATCGCCGCGTGTTTGGTCGAGGACCAGAACATAACCGGGGTCAGGAATACTCTCGCCAATATCGTGGGCAGAGTATTTGCTTAGATGTGCTTCCTTCATCCGTTCTATGGCACCGCGTGCGCGATCCAATAGGGCGGTATCATCAAGTGGATGCGAAACAAGCAGTTGTTCCAGGTCCGACGGTACCGTTGGGTCAAAGTGAACCCCGGAACCATCCAGCAAAAGTCCCAAAGGAGGTTCGCCGCTGCGTCCCGGTTTCATCGAGCGGAGAAATGCATCTTCGATATGCAGAACGGGCAGGTTACGCCTTGAAGCAATGTTCCGGCCGCGATGTGCGGTGGGACTATTCCCCCAAACGCCGACAAGGTCGCCGTCAACTGGAAGGCCAACCCGAATATCGAATCCTTTAAGCGTAAGAATCCGCCGCAAACGTCGTTGGGTCAGAAACCCACCGTTGAATACGAACAAGCGGGTTCGGTCATTTCCGTCTATCGCTTCGTGGGTCTTGCCCACGATCAAGAGCCGGTCAGCGTCGCGACATTGGCAACCGGCGTCAAACCACCTGCGATAAGCGATACGGTTTTGGTCCATTGCGCATAGGGCGCTTCGGTCACATAAATTGTGTCGTCGTCCCGGATGACAAAATCACGGGCAACGAACAATCCGTTGGGGGCGGTCAGGTTCAGGATGTAAATCAATCGCTGCGCGCCTTGCAGACCCGGCTGCCCTAAAACGTTCCGCGCGATATCCTGCGTTTCGTTGCGCAAAACGAAAATGCCCGTTGGGTCGGAAGAAAAGGATTGTAACCCCCCAACCTGCGCCAACGCTTCAAGTGCGGACAAGTCTTGGCTCTCAAACGCGACGCGGGCCTGACTGTTGGTGGATCCCAAAGCAACGTACGATCTGGTATCCTTTTCGACTAGTATTCTGTCGCCGCCACGCAAAGCAATGTCGAGGCTAGGATCCTTGAAGAGATCTTGGTACCAAATCGTTCCTCTATGCGGTCCCCGGATTACAGTCACAAGGGCAATTTCGGGTTCAACTGTGACGCCTCCCGCCTTTGCCAGCATGTTGGCAAGAGTACGCGTTGGGCGTTCTATTGGATAGACGCTGGGTGCCCCGACAGCCCCAGTCAGAGCAACCGTTGCACCGTCGCCCGCAAGGCGGCGAACTTGGATTTGCGGATCAGGCGTCTGATCTTGCAGTTTGGAGGTGATCAGTTCACGCAATTGTTCGGGTGTATTGCCAGACGCGCGGACGCGTCCTGCGTAGGGCATGAAAATGTAGCCGTCGCTGTCGACCTGAACTTCTTCGAGTATAGTGGAGTTTCCAAGGTCGCCGCTTAGCAGACCGTCATCCACGTTCTCCCACACGGTCAAACCCAATACATCGCCTGGGCGAATAGTGTCGGCGGTTATGTTCGAAGCGCTACGAAAGGCCGATGAAAAACCCAGATTCGGGACCGAGGCGGAAGCCCTAGCTACCCGGTCGTCAACAAGAACGACATGCGCATTCCCGCTCTCCTGAATGGAGCCTGCAAGGATTTCCTTTTCATTTGGCCCGGATTTGGGAAGCGCGCAGGCCGAAAACAGGCCAACTGACACGAAAAGGGCGCAAGATCTGGCCCAAACGCGGGATATCCCCATCACTGCCCGAACTCCTCGATTATTTATGCTCGGTCTTCCGAGTTTTGCGCAACTTATACGGTTCCCGTGTGACTTTCCAGCGATAGACAGAGATATTACCTTACAACCCGCAACTGTTGCCGCCGGGACTCTGTCTTGGCTGCAAGCGCCTCATAAGGGTCTTGGGAATTCAGCATCATGTCGATCACATGTCTTAGCAATTGCCTGCGTCCTCTCTGTGAATAGAATCCGCCAGGAATCTGACTCGTTTCCAGGAGGAAGCGCCGGTAGTCACGGTAGGCATGGATGTTGGGCTGTCGTGGGTGCGCGAAGAATTCACTGATAGGCTGCAGTGACACGAATTCGGGCTTGCCGTAAACCGAGCGCCCGAATGCGCGTAAAGGTTTACCTCGCCACAAAACTTGTTGCCCTGCAGTCGAGTTGATCGTGACTGCGGTATGGGCATCGTCCAACAGTTTTGCGAGTTTGCCACCAGGTAGATAATGTATGCGTCCCGACACGCCGAACTTGCGCCCAAGGTGGCCCACTACGCGGCGTAGTGGTACTTGACGGTTTTCCAGTGGGTGTTCCTTGATGACGAGGTGGTGATGTGCCGGGGCGCCGTTGGCGAAACCTTCGATCACTAGTTCCAAAAACTCGGTCATGGAGGAAAAGTCGGAATGGCTTTGGAAGGAACTGTCATGCTCCAATTGCAGAAGGACCAAGTGATATGGAAACCCTCCACGTTGTACTCGGGACGTAGCCAGAAATCGCTCGATCCGGCGCAGGGGCATAAACAACAAGCGTTTGAAGTACAGGCGGAACTCTTTGGACACGGGTAGCGCGCGGTGGGGGCGGAAGTTTTTATATTTTTGGTTCAGGAGCATAACGAACCAGTGATATAGCGCGCCATAATAAACGTGCTGGCGCATGTCGCCCCAGTGGGCGGGTGGTGGAGGGGTGTCGGTACCAGCTTGATCCAGCGCGTGCCGCATCTGGTCAAGTTCCATCTGCATCAATCGTGAGTTCCCGTTGGAGCCGCCCCGCTCATAAGTTACCCACCACGGGCGCAAATAACCTTCCTCGAAAACGTGTGTGACGATGCCCATTTTTCCCGCTGCTTCAACGGCAAGGGCGTGAACAGGGCGAGTGTCGCCGTACAATACTATATCGGTGACTCCGTGGTGTTTCAATAACGCGTCAATAGCTGCGGGCCACTCATCCGGTTGGTCGCGAAAAGGGATAAAGCTGTCTGCATCATTCCAAAACGCCTGGTCGCCTGAATTGAATCCTACGCGCCAAACCGTTGCGCCTGCTTGACGCAACAAGCCCCCAAGCATCGAAAAGAACGGTCCGTGAGGACCTTGCAGAAACAAAAACACCCGCCCTGAAGCCGAAATGTTGGAATTCGTTGGCGCTTGTGTCATCGATACTGCTCGCGGCCGCGGCGGTGGTTGTTTTTGCAAACTATGGCGACTCTCTGAAATTCGCGCAAGGCGGGACTTGCCGCAGCCGTTCGGGAGGGGTAGTTCGGGACTGAACGCTACCCTCGGAGAGTTAACGGCATGTTTACAGGGATCGTCACCGATATCGGAACCGTGGTGGAACTGGATCAACAGGGAGATTTGCGAGCGCGGATCCGAACTGCTTATGATACCGACACCATTGATATTGGTGCATCGATTGCCAGTGACGGCGTTTGTTTGACGGTTATAGCTCTAGGCGATGTTTGGTATGATGTTCAGATCAGCGCAGAGACGGTATCCAAGACCAATTTCGACGAATGGCACGTGGGGAAACGCGTCAACCTTGAGCGAGCTCTGAAAGTTGGTGACGAGTTGGGTGGACACATCGTTTCAGGGCACGTGGACGGGGTAGCAGAAATCATGTCGGTAGATGACCAGGGGGACAGCACGCGGGTCACGCTGCGGGCACCTCAGGAGCTTGCCAAATTTATTGCTCCCAAGGGGTCGGTCGCCTTGAACGGTACTTCCCTGACGGTCAATGATGTCCAGGGATGCGAGTTCGGAATCAATTTCATCCCGCACACCAAGGAGGTGACCACGTGGGGGAGGGTAGAGGTCGGAGATCGCGTGAACCTCGAAATTGATACTTTGGCTCGGTATGTCGCCCGTTTGACGGAAGCTGGACAACTCTAACCTTCTCCAAATTTTCGAACCAGCGACTTTGCACTCAACCAGCAACCGAATGCCGTTGCCGCCCCAATGTACCCGTCCACAGCGTAGTGCCAGGCGAGATGAACTGAACCAATCATTACGCAAAGGGCGAACGCACTAAGCAACCAGCCGCACAGGCGCGAGTAGCTGAAGCCGAATAAGGCAATAACCACGCTAGAGGCGACGTGCATGCTTGGCATCGCGGAAATCAGGCTGATACCGTCTTCACGGAATTTTAGCAGTACAGAATCTTGAACATCCAGCACCCAAAGTGTGTAAGTTCTTCCGACGGTTTCCAGCTTTCGCAATTGTTCGGCATAGGTGTCACCATATCCGAATGCTTCAAAATACACAGGACCACCAGATGAAAAAACCATCGCCATAATTGTACCGCCGACGATGCAGGTAAGTAGGAATGCGATCAGGAATTCAGCTCCTCTTCCGGGGTTTTTTCGGTCGAAGGCAGCGACGAATATGGCCAAATACACGACGACGAACCAGATATGATATGCGAGACTCAAAAGATAGGTCGCAATCGGTGACCCAAAGACGCTCCATATCAAAGTCCACGGATCCGCCCCACCGTGAATGCTTCGGTCCAGAGCGGAGAAGTACGGATCCCAAGCAAAGGGGTTGAATATCGGAATCAAGTTTTTGAAGAACGCAAAGCCGGCAATAAAGATGGTGATTGCCAGAAAACAGATTGCACCCTCAAGCAGATTGGACGGCCCCAAGAATGTCGAACGTAAGTCGTTAACAAACCATTGAATAGGTTTCTTTGGTTTTACACGGAACGCGGCAACGGCAAAGCGCCAAACCAGATAGATGCCGCCAAAGAGAAACAAGAAATACCGCAAGACGTACAACCCGCCAGAAACGTGCGATTGAACTTTCGGCCAGAAATCCAAGCCGATAATGCTGCCAATAAGAGCACCGACCAGCAAATAGCACGAGACAATCGAAAGGAGCAGCTTTCGCCTTCTAACGATATCACCCAGCGCTGAGTGCTGGCTAGGAAATTCTGTTGTAATAGCCATGCCCGATCGTGCCGTAGTTGTTCAAGATGAGGAAACCACTTGTCGATATGTCAGATTTTATTCTGACAGCGGATAGGCATCAATCGGGCGTTATTGTGGCAGAGGTGATAGTATACCCAAGAATGTTGCGGTGGCTGTGTCTGCTGGCGAAACGATCTGGGATGTAAATCCACGTCATTTCAAAGTTGCCTATGCTGTTTTGCGGTCTGGTCTTTACCGGTGTTGTGGTCTATTCCCGCCCGGCAAGACTTGCGCTGCGAAAGGCTGCCACATGAGCTTTGAAACACCCGGTCCAGTCGAGGCCCAGTTGCGTGATGCGATCAGCCCCATTGAGGAGATCATTGATGAGGCCAGGTTGGGTCGTATGTATATCCTGGTTGACCACGAGGATCGTGAGAACGAAGGGGATCTGGTGATCGCAGCGGAGTTTGCGGATGCTGATGCAATTAATTTCATGGCGACCCATGGGCGCGGGTTGATTTGTTTGCCGATGACGGCCGAGCGGATTGACCGGCTGGGGTTGCCGATGATGGCGGTCAACAATTCATCCCGGCACGAAACCGCTTTCACCGTTTCGATTGAGGCCCGCGAAGGCGTCAGCACCGGTATTTCAGCAAGTGACCGGGCACTGACTGTAGCAACAGCGATCAACGAACTGAACACGATGGCGCATCTGGCGACGCCGGGCCACATTTTTCCATTGCGCGCCAAGCGGGGTGGCGTATTGGTGCGAGCGGGCCATACCGAAGCAGCGGTGGACATTTCCCGACTTGCTGGTCTGAACCCTTCCGGCGTCATTTGCGAAATAATGAAGTCAGACGGCACGATGGCACGCTTGCCGGATTTGGTTGAGTTCGCGAAACAGCACGAAATGAAAATTGGCACCATCAATGATCTGATTGCCTATCGCGCGCGCAATGACAATCTGGTGGTCGAGACCTCGCGCGAGTTGGTGCAATCGGAATATGGTGGCGAGTGGGAATTGCGGTTATTCACGGACCAGACTCATGGTATTGAGCACGTGGTAATGGTCAAGGGAGACATCTCGACTCCGGGACCTGTACTGACCCGGACCCACGCGTTGCATGAGGCGTCTGACGTTCTTGGGATAGGTGTGAAATCAGTCAAAGAACTGCCCCGCGCCATGGAAAAGATCGCGGCGGAAGGACGCGGAGTCGTTTGCTTGTTTCGGCAACCTCGAAATTCTCTCTATGCGACCGAGGACGAAGGTCCGCGCACGATTAAACAAACCGGTCTAGGCGCACAGATACTGTCGAAGATGGGTGTTCACGAACTAATCCTGCTAACCGACTCTCCACAAACAAAATATCTGGGTCTGGATGCCTTTGGTCTTTCCATTGTCGGCACCCGCCCCATCCTAAAGGATGACTGAAATGGCCGGACATGAAACCCACTATACGTTGCCGCGCGCGGAATTCGACGATCCGGTCAAACTTCTCATCGTTGTGGCACCCTACTACAAGGATATCGCTGACGATCTTATTGCGGGTGCAAGGGCAGAGATCGAAGCGGCGAAAGGGACTTGGGAAGTCGCGGAGGTTCCAGGGGCTTTGGAAGTGCCGACGGCTATCGCCATGGCCGATCGCCAGCGTAACTTTGATGGCTATGTCGCGCTGGGTTGCGTGATCCGGGGGGAAACCACGCATTACGACACAGTATGCAATGACAGCAGCCGTGCGCTTCAGCTGATGGGGTTGCAGGGGCTTTGTATTGGTAATGGCATACTGACGGTTGAGAACCGCGAACAGGCCATTGTGCGCGCAGACACCAAACAAATGAACAAAGGGGGAGGGGCTGCGGCTGCGGCCTTGCATCTGATCGCGCTCAGCCGTAAATGGGGCGCTTCGAAGAAGGGCGTCGGGTTCAAGCCGCCGTCCGAGTCCAACCTTGTGGCGGGCGACAGCAACGGACCCTCGACGGCATGAATACCAAAGAAGCGCCCAAACCGGGCAGCAGGAAACGCATGATGAAGTCCGCGGCACGACTTTATGCCGTGCAGGCGTTATTCCAGATGGAGCAATCCGGTCAAACCACCGAACAAGTGGTGCGTGAATTTCTGGACCACCGTTTCGGAGCTATCTATGAGGGCGACGAGATGATTGCGGGTGATGTCTCGTTGTTCAGCAGACTGGTGGATGACGCAGTGAACTATCAGGCTGCAATCGACCAGATGACTGACCGGGCGCTCGTAGCCAAATGGCCGATTTCGCGGATCGACCCGACGCTGCGGGCAGCCTTCCGCGCTGCAGGAGCGGAACTCACACAAAGCCATACACCACCAAAGGTCGTTATCAACGAGTTCGTGGAAATTGCTCGGGCCTTCTTCCCGGATGGCAAGGAACCTAAATTCGTGAACGCTGTGCTGGATCATATGGCACGAGAAGCCAAGCCAGAGTCTTTCTGACATGCAGGTGCGCGCTTTACCTTGGCTTCATATGCGCTAGATTGAATGTCATGGTGCAAGGAGACACAGTATGCCGAAACTCGTCCGTCTCTATATCACACAGGTTCTTATTGGTTTCATCTTGTCGGCGATCTTCGTTGGCGTGCTCCTGGCTCTGAATGTGGCTAACTTGCGCGGCCTGATCCTTGGATCAGAAGTTGGACCGATGGCCTTGGGTATGATCTGGTTCATGAATGGCGTTGTTTTTGCTGGTGTTCAGTTTGCCTGGAAGATCATGAGTATGGCGGAGAAACCTGACAAACCTCGGGGCGGTACGCCGATTGCTCCAGGTTTGAAACCCGCCTTTGTGAAGCAAAAGGCAAGCGAAAGGCGCTGAATTATTTACGGAAATGGAAAAGTGGCGGGACCACCAGACAACCGTGGGGCGTTGATTCCCGAGGACCTGCATGTACAGGTGGGTGCCAGGTAATCAGGCCAGGACCTGAACAGAGCCAGCCCCCTCGGAAATGGTTAAGGCCACCGGAATACTGCCTGACACGAGAAGGGCAGAACCCGCCGACAGCCTAAGTAGGCTTTGCAGTGAGATTGCACAAGAGGGTAGGCGCTAAGATTTTCCAAGCTCACTCGGACTTGCTTTTTGTTCACTTATTGTTCACCCTTGCAGCATGACTCTCGATTTACAACCAGGCCAGAGACTTGCGCGCGGGGTGGCGCGACACTTATCGACTCATGGTTTTGTTTCTGTTGAAGAATTTGTTCCTGCACGTGGGCTCCGTGTTGACGTGATGGGGTTAGGTCCCAAGGGAGAGCTTTGGGTGATCGAGTGCAAGTCCAGTCGGGCCGACTATCAGGCAGATTCGAAATGGCACGGTTATTTGGAATGGTGCGATCGTTTTTTTTGGGCCGTCGATATCGAGTTCCCAACCGAAATGCTGCCCCGGGATACGGGACTGATCATCGCGGATGCCTATGATGCCGAAATCATCCGAATGGCTCCGGAAGAAAAGGTTGCGCCCCCACGTCGCAAAAAAATGATCCAGAAGTTTGCAATGGACGCAGCTCGACGGTTGCGCGCTCTGCGAGATCCGAAGCTGTAGCTGTTCAGCTTTTAACGCTTCTTGCCGCTTGCGCCGCCGCGCGGATTTCTTCTGCGATTTCTTCGGCTTCTTCCGGATCGAAGTCCATCGGAACCTCAAGGTCGCCCGCCTCGATGAACAGGCGCACCATGCCTTGATCGGTCGGCCCGATCTGCAAATTCGCTTCGATGTCGCGTTCGGTATTGATGCCCATGACGGCCTCCGGAATTGAGTATTCGTGCTAGCCCGCAGCGGGTTGAGAATCAAGCGCCCTTTGCGGTCTTATGAGGCATGTCAGATGTGTCGCTTCGCAGATTTCGCCCCGAAGATGCTCCGTGGTTGGTGGAACGCCACGGAACGCTCTATGCTCGTGAAGAAGGATTTGACGATACATTTGCGCCGTTGGTCGCAAGCATCCTTGAGGAGTTCATCGCTTGCAACGATCCCAATCGTGAAAAGGGGTGGATCGCTGAAGTCGATGGGCAACGACTAGGAAGCGTTTTTTGTGTCTCTGCCGGTGATGCCGTGGCAAAGTTGCGCCTTTTCCTTTTGGTTCCTGAAGCGCGCGGAAAAGGGTTAGGCAAACGTCTACTTGGTACCTGCATGGGGTTCGCCCGCGAGGCCGGATACAGCGAAATGGTGCTTTGGACGCATGAAAGCCACCGTGCGGCCTGTGGGCTTTATGCGGCCTTTGGCTGGCAGCTAGAAGCCTGCAAATCTGTGCGTTCATTTGGGGTCGACTTGATCGAACAAAGCTGGAGAATTCAGCTATAACCCTCTTGCAATCCCGGGACGCGTTGGGTACATCGCCCCTCACAAGTGCCGCCTTAGCTCAGCTGGTTAGAGCGCTGGATTGTGGATCCAGAGGTCCCCTGTTCAAGCCAGGGAGGCGGTACCATCTCTCGATTATAGGGTATCGACGCACAAGCTATTGCGGTTTCATTCGACCTCGATTTGCTGTCTCAGATTGCCTGTCGTTTTGTCAAAGATCATGATCCGGTTGTCATCCGTCACCACCGCATACCAGTTGTTCCCGATGGTCACGGCCTGAGCGCGAGCGCCGCCGGGTAATTCGACCTCGTCCGGCAAATTAGGGGTGCGATCGGACAAACGGATGACAATCAGCGCAAATGTCAATACAACCCCGCCAATCATTACCGCCGTCAGTAACATGACCATACGCCTCAAGAGTTTAAGTTGTGGCGTTTCCAGCGGTTCTTGCGGTTCGGAAGGGACAGTCATGGGTACCCGCCTGATTGAGTTCGAAATTGCGGCGTCTCCGCCACCCCGCCTTGATAAGGCGCTTTCGCGGGATGTGCCAGACCAGGCCAACCTGTCGCGTACCCGTCTTGCCCGTCTGATCGAAAGCGGGGCGGTTTCGGTCGATGGTGCTGCTATTTTGGATGCCAAGGCACGTGTCGCTGAAGGAAGTCGTATCTCTATAGTGATCGAAGATGCCAAAGACAGCCACATAGGCCCGGAAAATATTCCGTTGGACGTCGTTTATGAAGACAAAGATCTAGTCGTCATCAACAAGCCCGCTGGAATGGTTGTTCACCCGGCGCCAGGATCGCCTGGCGGGACGCTGGTAAATGCTCTGCTGCATCATTGTGGCGACAAGTTGTCTGGGGTTGGCGGTGTTAAGCGCCCAGGTATCGTCCACCGGATCGACAAGGATACAAGCGGGTTACTCGTTGTGGCAAAATCGGATGCTGCGCATCACGGTCTCGCGGTCCAGTTCGAGGCGCACAGCGTGGAACGTTATTACCGGGCGGTTTGTTATGGTGTTCCTGACAGAAGTGATCCGCGTTTGCGGGGCGTCAAAGGAGCAAGCTTCGAGCTGGGCAACATTTTGCGTCTGACCACCCAATTGGCACGTCACAAGACTGACAGGCAGAAACAGGCGGTTCTGTTTCATGGCGGTCGTCACGCGGTGACCCGGGTTAGGGTGGTCGAGGTATACGGTGCTCCCCCGGTTTTGGCGCTGGTCGAATGCTGGCTTGAGACAGGTCGGACGCACCAGATTCGCGTGCACATGGCCCATGCGGGGCATGGGCTGGTTGGCGATCCCGTTTATGGGGGTAAGAGAAAGTTGCCGGAACAGTCGTTTGCATGCGAAGCTGTCGAAGCAGTTCGGAATTTCCCGCGTCAGGCACTGCATGCGGCTGTTCTGGGGTTCGAACATCCGGTAACAGGCAAAGCTTTGCGGTTTGAATCGCCAGTACCTAAGGACATGGAGACATTAATTTCCGAGTTGCGCAAACCATTGTCATAATGCGCAAATCACTGTGATCCTCGGAAACTTATCTTTCCTTAATGAAAGTTTAAGAACAGACTGTTAACCCGCCCCTTGAAAGGGAAGTATTCACGACCCATATCCTATGTTAAATGACTAAACATTGAAGTCTGGAGGGACACGGACATGGCGAATTATGCAAATCTGCCAGCCCCGACGCCGGAAGGCGGCCTGAACCGCTATATGCAGGAAATCCGCAAGTTTCCTCTACTTGAACCGGAAGAAGAATACATGCTGGCCAAGCGTTGGGTCGAAGAGCAGGATGCTGAGGCCGCTCACAAGATGGTGACGTCCCACCTGCGTTTGGCGGCCAAGATCGCAATGGGATACCGTGGTTATGGCTTACCACAGGCCGAGGTGATTTCCGAGGCCAACGTCGGTCTCATGCAAGCCGTAAAGCGGTTTGATCCTGAGAAGGGTTTCCGTCTGGCGACCTATGCGATGTGGTGGATCCGCGCATCGATCCAGGAGTACATTCTGCGCTCCTGGTCGCTGGTCAAGCTTGGCACGACTTCAGCGCAGAAGAAGCTGTTCTTCAACCTTCGCAAGGCCAAGGCCCGTATCGGTGCGTTGGAGGAGGGCGACCTACGCCCGGAAAATGTTGCGCAGATTGCAAACGATCTTGGAGTGTCTGAAGAAGACGTGATCAGCATGAACCGCCGCATGTCAGGCGGGGATGCATCACTAAACGCAACTGTCGGCACCGAAGGCGACAGCGCCATGCAGTGGCAGGACTGGTTGGAAGATGAAGATGCGGATCAGGCCGGAGATTATGAGGCGCGTGACGAGTTGGAGGCGCGGCGCGAACTTCTGGCTGCGGCCCTTGATGTTCTGAACGACCGTGAAAAAGACATCCTCACCCAGCGCCGCCTGATGGATCAGCCGGTGACCCTGGAGGATCTGAGCACGCAATACAATGTAAGCCGAGAGCGCATTCGCCAGATTGAAGTGCGGGCTTTTGAAAAACTGCAAAAGAAAATGCGCGAACTTGCCCGTGAAAAGGGCATGCTCAACGGTATCTGATTGGGCGCTGGTGACTCCGTACCCCCAACAGGTTTAAGACTTGGTGGGGGAATTTTGAAGGTGCTGCCGACTCCAATGTTCAACGCAACCTTGTGCGCAAAACACGTAGCATGTTTTCGCCCATAACCTTGCGGATCTGAGGTACCGTCAACCCTTCGTCCAAAAGTGCAGACGTCAGCGCCGCGAGTTCGGATGTGTCGAATGCCGTTTCGACCGATCCGTCAAAATCCGATCCCAGCGACACGTGGTCTTCACCCACAGTTGCCACAGCGACCCGTATCATCTCTGCTATCCCGGCGGGAGAGTTATCACCACAGGTCACTTCGGCCCAATAACCCATTCCGATGACGCCATCAGTGGCTGCAATCTGCTGCATCAATTCGTCGGGAAAGTTACGTTTAACCGCGCAGTGCCCATGCAGTCCGCCATGACTAACAATCACGGGAATGTCCGTCATGGCCAAAACCTCTCGTGCGACTTGTGGGCTGGAGTGGGCCAGATCGATTAGCACTGGCCTCCGCGCCAACTCCGCAACCACCGCACGGCCAAAGTCGGTCAATCCGGAATTCGACTTCCCATGCAAAGAGCCGCCCAAGTCATTGTCGAAAAAGTGTTGAAGGCCAAACACCCGATGCCCGGCATCATAGATTGCATCAAGATTGGCGAGATCGCCCTCTAGGGGATGAGCGCCTTCTATCCCCAATACGCCTCCGATAACCATTTCCCCGTTGGCGCGGGCGTTCAAAACCGCGTCCAGATCTGCGGTTGACTTGATGATCTTCAGGCGGCCATCAGATTCAGCTTCGAACTTATGTAATTTCTCGGCTTGATAGATTGCGCGCTCTTTCAAGCTGGCCCAGGTCCGCAGCGGCCACATTTGAGCGATAGCGAGTAAGGTGATGTTGTCGAAAGCATCTGATGAGTTGCTGTCATAGTTCTGGCCGGCGGGTGATTTGGTAACTGCGGTAAAGACTTGCAGTGCAACGTTCCCTTCGGCTAGTCGCGGAACGTCTACTTGCCCGCGAGTGCCGGCTTTGTTTAGATCTCGGCTCCAGAGCAGGGGATCGGCATGCAGATCCTCAACGATCAGCGTCTCATGCAACGTAGCACCCGCGTCGGAAACCGGATAAGGCGCGTGGTCGATCACGCTGTTACGTGTGTCTTCAACATAGGCTGGAAGAAACCCGAAAAAAACAATGAAGCTGGACACAACAACTATGATGAACAGACCGCCAAGCAATTTCAGAAATCTGCGCATCACTGCCCTCCGTCACTGACACTTCACAGTAACTGGGTGTCACCGCAAATAAAGCCTGACTTGGCGTCGGTTTCGTCACCAGCTTGAAACGGCCTTGAAAGCCTGTAAGCATGAATGACGCAAGGGAGGAGCGATATGGCAGGTGGATGGGCGCGCGACGGCGCGGTGAGCGAACAGATAGAGGCGTCGATCAACGACGAACTGGCGCGAATGCAAGCGCATAAACGTCCTGTAGGCGAGAGCCTGACACATTGCGCTGAATGCGAAGAGCCAATTTCTGAACAACGTCGAGCAGCCCAGCCTGGAGTAAAGCTGTGTATAGATTGTCAGCAAGAGAGGGACAGCGCATTCAAGGCCCGCGGTGGCATCAACCGCCGAGGATCCAAAGACAGCCAGCTGAAATGAGTTAACGGTGGTTTCTGCGTCGTCGCCAGCGGCGAAAGAGATCGACATCCATCGCCGCGACCATAATACCCAGCGGGATCATCCAGAATCCGAGCACAGGCAGGAAACCCAAAACTCCTCCAAGAATGAGTAGAAAACCCACGACAATCCTCAAGCCACGCGGCACATTGCGGCGGATACGAACCAGGGCAGGGCGCAGACGCGTCCTCAGCGCAGCCCAACGCCCTTGTTTGTTCACTCTTCCATCGCCTCCAACTCGTCAATGAAGCCCGATATCATGTTCAGGCCCTTGTCCCAGAATTTGGGATCGCTTGCATCAAGGCCGAAAGGAGCCAGCAACTCCTTATGGTGCTTCGATCCACCCGCTTTCAGCATATCGAAATAGAGGTCTTCAAAGCCGGATTTGCCCTCGGCGTAAACCGTGTAGAGCGCGTTCACCAGACCATCGCCAAATGCATAAGCGTAGACGTAGAAGGGCGAGTGCACAAAATGCGGGATATAGGCCCAGAAAGTTTCATACCCGTCCATGAACTCGAATGCGGGGCCAAGGCTCTCTGCCTGCACGCTCATCCATAGTGCATTGATGTCGTCTGGTGTGAGCTCGCCTCCACGGCGCGCCTCATGCAGTTTGCACTCGAAGTCGTAGAATGCGATCTGTCGGACGACAGTGTTGATCATATCCTCAACCTTGCCGGCCAACAGAACCTTGCGTTGCTCGCTGGTTCCAGCCTTTTCGAGCATCTTGCGGAAGGTCAACATCTCTCCGAATACGCTGGCGGTTTCGGCCAGAGTCAGCGGAGTCGATGACAACATTTCGCCTTGTCCGGCAGCCAGAACCTGATGCACGCCATGCCCCAACTCGTGGGCCAATGTCATCACATCGCGAGGCTTGCCCAAGTAGTTGAGCATCACATAAGGATGCACCTCGGTCACGGTCGGATGGGCGAACGCGCCGGGGGCCTTACCGGGTTTGACGGCGGCGTCGATCCAACCTTTTGAAAAGAATGGGGATGCGATTTCGCCCATGCGTGGGTCGAAGGCGTTATATGCCTCCATTACGGTTTTTTCAGCCTCGGCCCAGTTGACGACACGCGTGTCCTCCATCGGAAGCGGAGCGTTGCGGTCCCAGACCTGCATCTTGTCCAGACCCAGCCATTTACGTTTTAGCTCATAGTACCGGTGGCTGAGCTTGGGATAGGCGGCAACCACCGCTTTGCGCAGGGCTTCGACTACCTCGGATTCCACGTCGTTTGACAGGTGCCTGCCTGTTTGCGCCGTCGGCATCTTGCGCCAGCGATCTATGATCTCTTTTTCCTTTGCCTGGGTGTTGTGAACACGGGCGAAGGTCTTGATGTTGTCTGCGAAGACACTAGCCAGTTCTCGTGCCGCAACCTCGCGTTTGGTGCGGTCCTGCTCGGTGAGCAGGTTCAGAGTGCCTTCAATGTTCAGGCTCTCGCCATCGACGGAAAAGGTCAGCCCGGCAATGGTTTCGTCGAACAGCTTCTCCCACGCATCACCGACCGCGCCGAGATCATGCAGGAATTTTTCCAGTTCATCCGACAACTGATACGGTTTCATCGCGCGAATACGGCGAAAGACGGGTTCATAGCGCGCTAGCTCTGCATTGGCCGAGAAATGCTCCTTAAGCGTCTTTTCTTCGATCCGATTCAGCTCCAGCGTGAAAAAGACCAGTGGCGTTGTGAAGACGGTGATCTGTTCCTGGCAATCTGACAGAAATTTCGCGCGTTCAGCATCGGTGGTAAGTTGATAGTACCGCAAGCCGGCAAACGACATGATCCGCCCGGCGATAGAACTGATTTTTTCGTTTCGTTGGACGCAGAGTAGCAGTTGATCGGCATCCAAACCTGCTAACTTGTTTTCATAATCTGCAGCAAAGGATGGGCATTCTTTTTCCAGCCAGTTCAGATCCCGTGCCAGTTCGGGGGCATCCTTCGACGTGTAGAGGTCCGTCAGGTCCCATTCCGGCAAGTCGCCAAGATCCTTTGTTCCTCCGTTGGCATTGGCATCTTGTAAAGGAAAGGGAAGGTTGAGCATTGAACACCTCATGAAACTGCGTTGCACACATCTAAGCGTGACGACAGAAGATCACAAGCGAGGCATATTGGGGCGCGTCAGCCCTTCAATTGAGTTTTCGTATTGGAACACTGAGGCGATCTTATCGAACACCGGACCTCTGACTTCGGGGGATTCCATAAGTACCTCGTGTTCACCGCCTGGAATCTCAACCAAAGTACCCTTAGGCCAATTCGCCATCCGCGCCCGGATGGCTTTCCGGTCAACGATTTGTTCATGACTGCCGAGAAAAGTAACGCAAGGAAGGTCCGGCGCGGGTTGTGCCATCAGATAGTCGCACTCGGTCAAAGCCTCGCGCAGCCAAAGCGTAGACGGTGCCCCAAGCGCCAGTTCCGGATGGGCTGCCAACTGGTCCTTCATCATCTGATACATATCCGGATCGCGCGTTAGTACATTACCTTCAAACGGCTGTGTCACGACATAACTCTCCAGCGACGTCGTAGGCGGCGTTTTATGCCCCAAGCCGAATTTTGGTCCCCAATAAGCCGTCACCCAACTGAGTGGTTTCATAATCGGGGTAAAGAAAATTCCCCACATCGGCCCGGTAAAGGCGCAGGCTGAAAAGCTGTCGCTCTCCATGACCGCGCGCAGTCCGATGGCGCCGCCCATCGAGTGGCCAACCAGGTACCAGGGTCTGGGCAATGCCAGTTCTAAAGCCAGATCAAGGACAGCCGACAGGTCTTTTTGGTAGTCCGAAAAATGACCTACATGCCCGATGCGTGGGTCGCTAAGCAGTCTTTGCGCCAACCCCTGTCCACGCCAGTCCACGGCAAGGCAGGCAAATCCGCGCCTGACGAATTCACGCGCGGTTTCTGCGTATTTCTCTATGTATTCGGTGCGACCCGGTAAGATCATTATAGTTCCGTGCGAAACCTCGTCAGGCCGCCAGAGGCCCACGCGGATACGGATGCCGTCAGATGTCTGAACCCAATGGGCGTACCCGCCAGCTGGTTCGCCGGCCACGTCGGAAAAGTAGGGGGCCGGCGACAGAATCATCAGGCCAGAACCGATGCCAGTTGCATCGCGACACCCATATCGCCGTCAATTGTCAGCTTGCCTGACATGAATGCGCCTGTCGGGTTCAGTTCACCGCTGAGAATCTGTTCGAATGTGTCGGCATCGGCACTTAGGGTCACGTCGGCATCTTCGTCGCTGACGCGCGCTCCGTCAGTGTCCAGAACGATTGAACCCATTTCTGCAATAGAAAACTTTGCTGAAGCACCGAAAGCGCCGCCCGCCAGTTTGTCGTTCAGTGCGGCCGCGGCCTTCTCTAATACGTCGCTCATTTTTTCCTCATATTGATACGGCGCCGTGATTGGACTTACTCTGACGCCACGCTACAGTGACTCTTGTTATGAGCTTTGAATATCCCAATCTCAAACCTATCGTCGCGGCAATCGCGTTCATAGTCACGTTTTCCGGAATGAGCGTGGCGCAGGACTCGGATTCAAGCGATGAAGCCAAGTTGCTGGGCGAGTTGTTGCTGGCCGATCCGGTGCAGTCGATTCATATTGATCGCCAGTTGCAGGCGCTTTGGGCCAAGTCAGGGTCTGCTTCGGCCGATTTCCTGCTTGAAAGAGGTCGCGAAGCGTTGGAAATCGGTGATATTGAGACCGCTATTGAACATTTGACTGCCCTAACAGATCACGCGCCCGATTTTGCCGAAGGTTGGCATGCTCGCGCATCCGCGTTTTTTGGGTTGCAGCGATACGGTTTGGCGCTGTCAGATCTCGAGCGGGCGCTGGCGCTTAATCCCAATCACTATGACGCGATTTTCGGTTTGGGGTTGATCTTTGAGGCCTTGAACCAGCCAGAAAAAGCCTTCGACATCTATTCGCGTGCGTTGGCTATACATCCCAGCCACGAGGAAGTAACCAAAGCCGTGAATCGGTTGAAGCCCCAGGTGGCGGGCAAATCACTCTAGATCGCCCTGGATGCGGGGCAGGGGGCATAGGTGAACGGGTCAACCCGAATCGTGGCTGTTCTGGGCCCGACCAACACAGGCAAAACACACTATGCCATTGAACGGATGCTGGGGCATCGCACCGGGGTGATTGGTCTGCCGCTGCGTCTATTGGCGCGTGAGGTTTATGACAAGATCGTTGCGATTCGCGGGCCATCGGTTGTGGCGCTAGTGACGGGCGAAGAAAGGATCGTGCCGCCGCGTGCTCAGTATTGGGTCTGCACAGTAGAGGCGATGCCGGAAGGAATGGGAGCGGACTTCGTCGCAGTGGATGAAATCCAACTTTGTGCGGATCCTGAGCGAGGGCATGTGTTTACAGATCGGTTGCTTCGCGCACGGGGTACACACGAGACGCTGTTTCTGGGGTCCGACACCATGCGCGGCCCGATCACCGCACTTGTCCCGCAAACACAGTTCGTGCGCCGCGAACGTATGTCGCAACTGATATATTCAGGTTCCAAAAAGATCAGCCGGATGCCGCCGCGCAGTGCGATTGTCGGTTTCTCGGTTGAGAATGTCTATGCCATTGCTGAATTGCTGCGCCGACAGAAAGGTGGCGCAGCCGTGGTGATGGGGGCCCTTAGCCCGCGCACCCGCAACGCACAGGTAGCGCTCTACCAAAATGGCGAGGTTGACTATCTGGTGGCGACAGATGCCATTGGCATGGGGCTGAATCTGGATGTGAATCACGTAGCTTTCTCGGCGCTAAGCAAGTTTGATGGAAGGCGAATGAGACCCTTGGCACCGAATGAGTTGGCACAGATTGCCGGCCGGGCAGGGCGCGGAATGTCAGACGGTACATTTGGCGTTACAGGCGAGGCGCCACAGTTGGAAGAAGGTGTGGCCCTGGCAATAATGGAAAGCCGCTTTGCGCCTCTCAAAAAGCTGAACTGGCGAAACGAGGCTCTGCGGTTCGGCTCGATTGACACTTTAATCACCTCTCTTGAGGTTGCTCCGGACAGCGACCATCTGATCAAGGCACGGCCTGCCGATGATCTTAACGTGTTGAAATCTCTTTCCCAAGTGACTGAGGTAGCTGCGCGCGCCAGCGATGGCTCTTCGGTTCGGTTGTTGTGGGATGTATGCCGCATTCCGGACTTTCGAGGCATCAGCCATGCTGAACATGCCACCCTTTTAGAGGTTATCTACGGCAATCTGCACGAGCACGGCGCCATTCATGAGGACTTCATGGCGCGGCAAATCCGCCGTATTGACAGAACTGACGGCGACATAGATGCACTTTCCAGACGACTGGCATATATTCGCACATGGATATACGTCGCCCAGCGGAATGGCTGGGTTCGTGACGAATCGCATTGGCGCGCCGAAACGCGCGCTGTAGAAGACAGGGTGTCAGACGCTCTTCACGAACGTTTGACACAAAGATTTGTGGATCGGCGCACTTCCGTGTTGTTGCGCCGGCTCAAGCAGAAGGAGGCCCTTTTGGCCGAGGTTAATGACAAGGGTGAAGTGACCGTCGAAGGAGAATTCGTTGGTCGTTTGGAAGGCTTCCGGTTCAGCCCGGACAAAAGCGCACAAGGGGCCGAAGCGAAGGCACTGAAATCGGCGTCTTTGCAGGCTCTGGCACCGCAATTCCATCTACGCGCCGACCGCTTCTACAATGCTCCCGATACCGAGATTGATTTCACCGAACAGGGTGGCCTTATGTGGGGCGAGTACGCCGTAGGCAAACTTGTCTCGGGTGCCGAACCGCTCAAACCGCAGGTTGAAGTGTTTGTGGATGAGGCTGCAGGCCCGGATGTGCAGCAAAAGGTACAACGCCGTTTGCAGCATTTCATTGACCGAAAAATTTCTGCGCTTTTTGAACCGCTTTTGACCTTGTCGCGGGATGAGGAGTTGACCGGGCTAGCACGCGGGTTTGCGTTCCGAATGGTCGAAGCCTTTGGGATTCTCCCGCGTGCTCAGGTTGCGCAAGAGGTCAAGGATCTGGACCAGGACGCGCGCGGCGCACTTCGCAAACATGGTATCCGCTTCGGACAATTCACCATCTTTATGCCGTTGTTGCTGAAACCCGCCCCGACGCGGTTGAGGCTGGTTTTGTGGTCACTAGCAGAAGGTTTGCAGGAATTCCCCGAGGCGCCGCCGCCTGGTTTGGTGACTGTTCCTACTGCAATTGATGCACCAGATGGCTACGACACCGTGTGCGGTTATCGCGTAGCAGGCGAACGTTCGATTCGCATCGACATGCTGGAGCGTCTGGCGGATATGCTGCGTTCCGAGGACAGCCGGGGCGGGTTCGAAGCCAAAGCCGATATGCTTTCGATCACTGGTATGACATTGGGTCAGTTTGCCGAGTTGATGAAGGGGCTGGGCTATAGTGCCGAGCGCGGCGAGCGCCCCAAGATCAAACCAGCGGCAACGGAGACCGTTTCAGAGCCTGCTACGACGGAAGTGCCAGATCAGGCGGAGGCTGCAGAAGAGCAAGAAAGCGGGGCCGTAGAGGCAGAGAACTCTGAACCTTCGGAAATAACAGAGGTCGCAGAGGTCACTGAGACAGTAGCCGCCCTCCCGACTGAGGGTGAGCCCGAGAATGAGGTTTTTTATACGTTTGTGTGGGGTCGCCAGCGTCAAACCAACCGCGGGCCACGCCGGGAGCAGCGCACGGGTCCGGGCAAAGGCAAACCACGCGGAAAGCCTCAGGATGGACGAGGGAAGCCGCAAGGAAAAAAAGGCGGCAAACATCTGCAGGGTGCCAAGACCTTCTCTTCCCGTCCTCCGAAAAAAGAAAAAGCCATCGATCCGGACAACCCCTTTGCTGCGTTGATGGCGCTCAAGGAAGGTAACTGACCAGATATGGGCGAGGCTCAGGCCAAGCTTCGTATCGACAAATGGCTTTGGCATGCGCGTTTTTTCAAGACGCGCAGCCTGGCTGCCAAGTTGGTTGGCTGCGGTCACGTCCGCGTAAATGGAAGCCAGGTACTAAAACCTGCCTATGGCGTTGGACTTGGCGATGTTCTCACCTTCGCCCAGGGCCGCGATATTCGCGTCGTTCGTATCGCGGCCTTGGGTACAAGGCGTGGTCCGGCGCCTGAGGCACAAACGTTGTACGAGGATTTGGCGGAAAAGCGGGACGAACCTCAGGCAAATCCGAAATTCGAGGGAAAAGGTCGCCCAACTAAGAAGGATCGACGCAAGCTTGATCTTTCTCGACCTGATGAGGGGTGATCTTCCCTTGAAGAGCGGGCAAGTCTGTTTTAGCTAGTCGCCAAAGTGTAAACGGGATTCCGACCATGACCTATGTTGTCACCGAAAACTGTATTGGCTGCAAATATACCGACTGTGTCGAAGTCTGCCCTGTGGATTGTTTCTATGAAGGTGAAAACACACTGGTCATTCACCCCGATGAATGCATCGACTGTGGAGTGTGTGAGCCGGAATGCCCTGCCGACGCAATTCGTCCTGACACCGAACCGGGGATGGAGCAGTGGGTCGAATTCAACCGCAAATATGCCGAGCAGTGGCCGGTGATTGTGACCAAGAAGGATCCTCTGCCAGATGCCGAGGAACGTGACGGAGAAGAAGGCAAAATGGAGAAGTATTTCTCCGAAACGCCGGGCGAAGGCGGTTGAGTGATTCGGCGTTGATCGTCATGAAGTGATCAAGAGTACCATTGTCGGATCCTTGAAAACAAAGCGCTTCCCTACGTATTACGCTGGGTCAACTTCCAGTGGTCGGATTTTTATGGTATGATTGGTGTCACAAGATGACAGAGATCGGGATGTGCTCCGTAAGTGTGTATGCTTTGGAGTTGTAAATTAGTGACATGGACACCGCCAGCCGGGGCTGAACCAATGCCCCGAATGGTTGTTTTCGTCGTCTGCATGTCGATCTCCAACCAAGGAAAAATGTGAATGACAAAGTCGAAGAAGCTCGAATTCCGCCCGAACGAGTATGTTGTGTATCCGGCGCATGGCGTTGGACAGATCATTTCGATCGAAGAGCAGGAAGTCGCCGGGTTCACACTCGAGCTGTTCGTGATTTCCTTTGAAAAGGACAAGATGACCCTTCGTGTACCGACCAACAAGGCCACCGAGTCCGGCCTGCGATCGCTCAGTTCACCTGATGTGATTAGTCAGGCAATGAAGACACTGAAGGGTAAAGCCAAGGTTAAACGCGCCATGTGGTCTCGTCGCGCGCAAGAGTACGAGCAAAAGATCAACTCGGGAGATCTGATCTCGATCGCCGAAGTGGTTCGCGACCTTCACCGCACAGATGACCAGCGCGAGCAAAGCTATTCAGAGCGTCAGCTTTATGAAGCTGCGCTGGAACGGTTAACTCGTGAGGTCGCCGCTGTATCCGGCGGGGATGAGATGTCGGCTGCCAAGCAGGTGGACGATGTCCTGACTTCGCGCGCTGCGTAACATAGCCATTATAAGACAAAGGCCGCCCCGTTTCGGGCGGTCTTTTTTTGTGGTTGCGGAAATGCCCTGATCATGTGTCTTTCGTCAGGTTTGCGCAGCCAGTGCCAAAAGAAAAGCGATTTCGCTCAGTGCCTGCGTAGCCCCGAGTATATCACCCGTCTGCCCGCCGATTTTCGATTTGGCTATCACTGCGAGGGTATAGGCCGTGGCGCTCGCGCAGAGAGCAGGGAGCAGGAATGCAGTACCACTCAGGACAAAGCAAAAAACAAGGGCAACTCCCAGACCAGCTATCCAAGTGGCTTTTGAGGGTCGTCCAACCCGATGGCTGAGACCAGAAATTCGAGCGTTGGGTAAAACTCCCATTGAGATTGGCATCAAGGCCCGCGACCAGATTGCGGCCGCAAGAAGCGACCACAAGGCTCCTGCGGCTATGAGTGCAGCAACAGCCGAGATCCGCAGAAACTGGGACAGGATCAGCGCCAGGACCCCATATGTGCCGATATGGCTGTCCTTCATGATCTCCAACCGTCTTTCTGGGGAAAAACCGCCCCATAACCCGTCTGCGGTATCTGCCAAGCCGTCCTCGTGCATCGCGCCCGCGCAGAGGATCAGGACCGCAACAACCAAACCGCCGCTTACCCACGATGAAAGCCCAATGGCGACTGCGATCTGGCCGACAGTGCAGGCCAGCGCCCCCAGAACCAGGCCAACAACTGGAAACGCCCATGCGGCTCGCTTCTGACGAGCAAACACCCAGTCAGGGAGCCTTGGAATCGGCAGGCGTGTCAGCAGGACGAGTGCAAGGGCAACATCCCACACCAAAAAAGTTCTCGTGTCGTTTTTTGTCACATCCAGGCCTTTCGGGGTGTTGCGGCAACGGATGCAGTGGTTAAACACGCAGCACCACTCCGATGCAACGAGGCTTTCCATGCTGCCCGAACTCTCCGATTTGAATACATTTCGTGCATTTCTCTCCGATGCACCTGGTCCAGATATCGAAGCGGTCAAAGGGGCGGAAGAACGCAATGGGCAGTTGACGAAACCGCCGGGGGCGCTTGGGCGGCTGGAAGAACTGGCCATCTGGTATGCTGGTTGGCGAGGGAATGCACGGCCAGTAATCGAAGCGCCACAGGTCATCGTATTTGCAGGAAACCACGGTGTTACGGTGCAAGGGGTGTCGGCATTTCCACCGGAAGTGACCGAGCAAATGGTTTTGAATTTCCAGCATGGTGGCGCTGCGATCAATCAGTTGGCAAAGGCAGCGGGAGCAAAGTTGGATGTCTGTGCGCTTGAGCTGGATCGGCCAACTGAGGATTTTACCAAGGCGTCCGCGATGGCTGAAGACGACCTTTTGATGGCGCTGCGGACCGGCTGGCATGCGGTCAGTCCGAATTCGGATCTTCTGGTTGTAGGTGAAATGGGGATCGGAAACACGACACCAGCGGCTGCTATCGCTTGTGCCTTGTTTGGTGGAGAAGCTGTAGACTGGACCGGGCGTGGCACCGGTGTCGATGATGCTGGACTTGCTAATAAAACACGCGTCGTGGCCGAAGGTGTTGCCCTGCATGGTGACAGCGGGGATGGCATCGAAATCTTGCGTAGGCTAGGTGGACGCGAAATCGCGGCGATGGCAGGTGCAATCGCTGCCGCGCGGGTGTTGCGCATTCCCGTCATCCTGGACGGTTTTATCTGTTCGGCGGCCGCGGCGTGCCTGGAATACACGGTACCTGGTGCGCTGAAACATACCGTTGCCGGGCACCAGAGCGCCGAGGGCGCACATGGCGCAGTTTTGGCACAGCTGAACAAGGAGCCGCTGTTGTCCCTTGGTCTTCGATTGGGCGAGGGGTCGGGCGCGGCGCTGGCAATGCACATTCTGAAAAGCGCTGTCGCATGCCATTCGGGTATGGCGACTTTTGCCGAAGCAGGTGTATCGGACGGCTGAACCGCCTGTCTGTCTAGGGCGGGCCGCATTTGCATTGGCCCGTCGGATGACGATCAAGCAGTTTTCTTGGCATGTTCCTCGGCCAGTTCCAACAGCGCTGTTTCGAGGTCTTTCTCTAGAAGCTGAGCCCGTTCGATGTACTTCTTGTTCTCGGCGGTCGGCATGCCGGGTACCCACAGATCCGCCAAATCCCGGATCGTGTTGCGGTCGTGGCGATAGAATGTCTTTTCAGCCTGCGCGGCCTCGTACTCACTGAGGCCGACATTCTCTAGAACATAGCGTCCTGCGCGCAATGCTCCGTCAAACATTTCGCGAACGATGTCGTCAGCCCCGGCTTGATAGAGTTCGTAGACGTGATTGCGGTCACGGGCACGAGCGATAATGTGAAGGTCAGGTCGCTGTCTGCGGGCGTATGTCACCAGACGCGTCACCATCTTCGGATCATCCATGGCTGCCACCAGAACCTGCGCCTTTGCGAGCCCGGCTGCGCGAAGCAGTTCCGGTCGGGTTGGGTCTCCTAGAAAGCCTTTGACTCCGAAGCGACGCATCAACTGGATCGTTTCAATATTGTGATCCAAAACGATGGTCTTGAAACCACTGGCTTGTACCAACCGATTAACGATCTGCCCGAACCGCCCAATGCCTGCTATAATTACCGGGCCTGCTTCGTCGATCTTGTCTGGTTCGGGTGTCGGGATTTTGTCCCGCATGTTTCGAGACAGGATGTCGTAGACAATAAACAAAAGCGGTGTGATCAGCATAGTCAGGGCAATGACCATCAGAAGCTTTTGCGACAAGTCTGGCGGAATGACGTTTTGTTTGGTGGAAAACGCCAGCAGAACGAAACCGAATTCACCTGCTTGGGCCAATCCAAGGGTGAAAAGCCAGCGATCCCGCCCTTTGAGTTTGAATGCACGACCTACGACGTAGAGAATGATACCTTTGGCCAGTATTACCAGTAACGCCAGCCCGATCAGGTCCAACGGATCGCGGAAGAAATAGGCGATGTCGATCCCTGCGCCGACAGTAATGAAAAACAGCCCCAGCAGCAGGCCTTTGAAGGGTTCAAGGTCACTTTCCATTTCATGGCGGAATTCAGAACTGGCCAGAACCACGCCAGCAAGAAATGAACCGAGTGCAGGAGACAGCCCAACCAACGTCATCAGGAAAGAAATGCCCACCACGATCATTAACGCCAGGGCCGTGTACATTTCGCGCAGCCGCGTGGAGTGAATGAAGCGAAACAAGGGTCGGGTTAGATAGACGCCAGCGAGAACAACAAATACAATCGCTCCAATCGTTACCAAGGTCACTGCCCAGCCCGGCAAACCGTCTACCAGTGAAAGGGCCTGATGATGGCCGCTATCACTACCTCCGCGGCTGATGGAACCGTCGTTTTGTATCCGTGCACCAGGGCTGATGGCGAGCAATGGAAGGAAGGCGAGGATGGGAATGACCGCGATGTCTTGCGTGAGCAACACGGAAAATGTCGCCCGCCCGCCGTTGGTTTGCATCAGTCCCTTTTCCGAAAGGGTCTGCAGCACGATGGCCGTCGACGACAAGGACAGCGTCAGCCCGACGGCCAAGGCGATCGACCACGAATGTCCGGCAATCATAGCTACCACCATGATCGCAAGCGAAGATACCCCGACCTGGAGCCCGCCAAGCCCCAGAAGCTTGTCGCGCATATCCCAAAGTGCTTTGGGTTCAAGCTCCAAGCCGATCAGGAACAGCATCATGACGACACCGAACTCGGCAACGTGCTGGAGGCTGGCTGTTTCTGCGCCGACCAACCCCAGAATCGGTCCAATGACAATGCCGGCGGCCAGATAGCCCAGTACCGATCCCAATCCCAGACGTGCCGAAAGCGGTACCGCTATTACCGCCGCCGCCAGATAAATCGAAGCCTGGTAGAGGAAATTTTCCATTGGTGCCCTTTCCGGCGTTCAAATAGGCAGGGGAGCGTCCCGTTTCAATTGGTCCATAACGATCTGGCTTTGTACCCGCGCAACTGCAGGATGGGGCAGGATTACCTCGTGAAGCAACCGATTGAGAGCAGGAAGATCGTCGCAATAGACGTGTAGGAGATAATCCGCTTCTCCTGTCATCGTCCAGGCACTGGTGATCTCTGGTCGCGAATGGACCATGCGGGCGAATCCGGCGGACTGGTCAGGACCGTGAGTGCCAAGGTGCACCTGAATAAAGCCCTGAACATGCAGGCCTAGTTTCAAGGGATCCAGTTTGGCCGCATAGTTGGTGATGTATCCTTCTGCTTCAAGCCTTTGTCGGCGGCGACCTGCCTGGCTAGGCGACAAATTCAACATCTCTCCCAACTGATGTGAGGTTAGGTGAGCGTTCTTTTGCAGTGCTGCCAGAAGTTTCGAGTCTATTGAATCCAGCATGTGCGTCATTTTCTCTTTTTTCTGAATGATAGTGCGCGAAACGCGCGTGTAAACATCTGGGTAAGCTAAAAATTGCGCAAAACTAGCATCTAGAAAGGCGTATTCTCGAATCAGCTAAATTGAACCCGTCCTAACATGGAGAAGCCGCATGGGCCCCTTTCCACACAATGCCCCCAAGTCTGCTATCAGCGCTGATAACCCCGCTGGCACGGATGGGTTCGAGTTTGTCGAATTCGCTCATCCCGAACCGCAGGAACTGCGTGATTTGTTTTCCAAGATGGGGTTCGAACTGGTAGCCCGCCACAAGAACAAGCCCTTGGTCGAACTCTGGCAGCAAGGCGACGTGACGTATATCCTGAATGCCGATGTGAACAGCTTTGCTGCAAAATTCGTCGAGGAACACGGCCCATGCGCCCCGGCGATGGCTTGGCGTGTTGCGGATGCGCGGGACGCCTATGAGCATGCAGTCTCGAAAGGTGCCGAGCCGTATGATGCCGCCGACAAAACAATGAATGTACCCGCCATAAAGGGCATTGGTGGCTCTCTGATATATTTCATCGACCAATACTACGATACTTCACCCTACAACGCAGAGTTCGAGTGGCTCAAGCAATCCAAACCGCGTGGCGACGGGTTCTATTACCTCGATCACCTGACTCACAATGTCTTCAAGGGCAACATGGACAAGTGGTTCAAGTTCTATGGCGATCTGTTCAACTTCAAGGAAATCCGTTTCTTTGACATTCAAGGCAAGTTTACCGGGTTGTTCAGTCGCGCACTGACATCGCCATGTGGCCGCATCCGCATCCCGATCAATGAAGACCGCGGCGAAACGGGCCAGATCGTGGCCTATCTGAAGAAGTACAAGGGTGAAGGGATCCAGCACATCGCGGTGGGTACTGATGATATATACGATTCGACAGACGCAATCGCGGCCAAGGGTTTGAAATTCATGCCCGGCCCGAACGAGGCCTATTATGACATGTCCTATGAACGTGTCACGGGTCATGGCGAACCCAAGGATCGAATGATGAAACATGGTATCCTGATCGATGGGGAAGGCGTGATTGACGGCGGTGAGACCAAAATTCTGCTTCAGATTTTCTCGAAAACCGTAATTGGCCCAATCTTCTTTGAGTTCATCCAGCGAAAAGGCGATGACGGATTTGGTGAGGGCAACTTCAAGGCGCTTTTCGAGTCAATCGAGCGCGAGCAGATCGAAACTGGTGAGATTCACGCTGCGGAATAGACAGATATGGGACGCGAGTTGGAAAAACAGGCCCGAAAAAGAAAAGCGTCGCGCTCCCTCGCGTGGCGTTTTTTTGCGACGGAGCCATGGGCTATTTCATGACGTCTGCAGTACCAACGTGATCAGTCAAACAAACGGAATGGTCGCGCAGGACTTCCAGAACACGACAGCCACTTCCCCATTGTCGTCACATTCAATGATCATGCGTTGGAGTTCCGTTTCCAGTGCCTAAAAGCGCGCCGTGCGTCGTTACACTTAGACCGGTTTCCTTTGCGCAATTGTATCTTTTCTGCTGCAGGGCTGAACTGGTTTGTCGGCCAAGTCCAGCTATTCCCGGATTGCACCCAACGGGAAGCCCAGTTCTTGTGCATGCCGGATCAAGGCAAGGCGATCGACGTCCCGGCATGTATTGCGACGTTGGCACCCCTCAATTCGCTCGGGTTCGCGCTTCAGGTCGATCTGCTCGCAATATCGGATTGTCTGCACCTCGGTGCGAGTTCTACGAGACCAGGTTCCGATAGGCAGCATCAACGGGATTCTACAAGAGAAAGACGGGAACTCAGCCTTTAGGCATGTCCAGCGTTACTTTTCGGCCGTTTTTTTGATAGTGTAATTCGCTGTCGCCAATGGCGACGATCTTCCCGCCGTCGATCCGGTCGCCGACTTTGACCTTTTTGTACCGCCCGCTCGGCAGTCGGATCAAAGCTCGACGGTTGGCCGGGGTTCCATATACGCCGATCAAGTTGAGACGCCGAAGGTTGAGCGCATTGTCTAGCGTTGCCTGACGGGCAACTGATGCTGTTGAAGGGATTTTCGGCGTAACGGATATTGCTGCAAAACTGCCTGCTTCCTCGGAAGATGCAGAACTGTCCTGACCGCCTGACGCTCCAAGTGTGCTGTTTGTTGCCGCGGACACTGAGGCCGTTACAGGTGCCAGACCTTTCGGGCGGATCTTTGGTTTCAAAGCGACAACAACAGCAAGAGCTGTTGGTGCGTTGTCAATCGTCGGATCGGTCTGGAGGGATTCGGGGCGCAATTTGGGGCGCAGCCCGGCCAATTCTTCGACCGAGCGCCCACCAAGTTGCTGGCGTTCACTATTCTCTACAAGTGTATCGGGGCGCAGCTTCGGCTTGAACCCGCCAAGGCGAACTAGGGTTTCATCTATTTCCGGTTTGGATTCAGTCCGTTCGGGTGGCGGCGGCGGTACGGTCGAGGGCCGTCCCAAATAGATTATCACCCCATCCGGATTGAGCGTTCCTTCGGGCGTTGCAGTCACCAGCCCTCGAGAGTCTAGTTCAAATTTCGCTCCAGCCGTGCCTGGGAGGCTTACCTGACCAAGAGGATAGTCGGTATTAAACGAATCTGCATCAGGTAAAGCGATGGCATCTTGCGACAGGTCGGCGGTATCGATTGAGGCCACGTAAAGATCATTAAGGGACGTGTCGATCTCAGGATCCAAAGGCGGTAACGGATCGTCACTCCAGACACCACTCTCTGCATAAAGTGAGTCTTCTACTTCTGGATTGACGTCAACCACATCAACTGACTGGGGTTCGACCCGCAAAGCGTCGAGAACTGCGCTGTCTGTGACGGATAACACCGGCGTTCCCGCCGTTTCGGGAATGCCCTGATCGACAACCACATGTGGCCCTTCATCGGGATCGGCAGGGTTGAACCGCTCGGATACTTCTAATGGCGGGTTCTGGAGGTCAGGAACGGCATCGGGACCAGTGCTCGTCCCAACTACAAGCCAACCCGCCAAACCTGTGACGACAAACATTGATGCGGCAATGGCCGTAATCGTTAAAAGACGATTTTTGCGCCCTGAGTTTCTTGCGCCGAAGATTGTCAATCTCTCCGCCTCATTCGGCGGTGATTTCGGCACGATTGGCGCCTGAAATACCGCAGCTGGTGCCGAGTCGGCGATCGGATGTATTGTAGGTTGGTGCGGTCGCTGCAGTTTAGTAGTGTGCGGTTTTTCTACGGGTTTTGTTGGAGTTGGCTCGGCGCTGTTTCCTGTGTTTTCCTGTTCGACTTCGGGTAGATTTGGGCGTCGGCACGATGTGAATCCTACGGTGTCTTGTCGCCCTGTTGCCGGTCCGACGGGGCCTTGGACTAAAGGAACAGAGATTTCTCGGTTCTGGGAAAGTGCATCCGAAGAAATTTCAAATTGCGGAATAGAGGCTTCCCCGACTATTTCGATTCGATCGTCGTCTGGCTCGATCGGTTCGTCAAATCCCAAAGCTGCTCCAAAGAACGGTTCATGTGGGAACATATCTGGTTTGGGCAATGCAACGTAGCTGACTGGTTGAAACTGGTGCTTTCTGGCAAATGCCTCTGCCTCGCTCAGTGTGACTTTGGCGACTGCGGCGACATGCGTAACCGTTCCCTCTTCTGCAGCGTCAAAGACCAGATCGTTCAGCCGATACGGAGTCGCGGATTCAAGTTCCGATTCAATCAGGACCTGTCTTTCGTCAACGGAGGCCGAACCGGTATCAATCGTCAGATATCTGATCTGATCGTCGGGAAGCACCACCTTGCAGCGTGTGTCCAGTTCGAGCAACGTGGCCTTCTCCAATAGAGTTGCCAGAACAGCGGTGAGGTCGGGATCGCTGGCGAATACATCCCCGACCCGCAACCAGCCCTGATCGGCTCGGTGCAGCAACGTGATCTTGTCGACCGACAACAGCAAAGCAAATGCGGGTTTCATGCTCTGGAAATACCGTAAACCTCAGATCATGTGCAGACGGTATCGTGTCCACGTGCCGAGATTAGAGCAGGATGTCGCCGAGGGAAAGAAAAACACCAAATCTCCCCTTGTCCGGCAAAGCCCCGCGCACCCATCTTTATGACTGAAACAACAGGAGAAAGTGTTTTGAGGATATTGGTTTTTCTTATTGCAGTTTTGTTGGCAACAGCTGCAGGATTGGCGCACGCAGATGAAGGCCGTATCACGGTCAACGGAACCGGAACAGCTGAGGCAGCGCCAGATATGGCGACTATCACGTTAGGCGTTACCAACCAGAACACCGAAGCTGCCGCGGCAATGCGTGCGACATCAGATGCCGTGACTGCGATTCTGAACAGGCTCTTGGAACTAGAGATCGAGGAGCGTGACATCCAAACACGTGATCTATCTCTGTCCCCGGTTTGGGCTGGGCGTCATGGCCAGAATGATCAGGAGCCCAGAATAACTGGCTTTGTCGCGTCGAATCGGGTTGTCGTTCGGATTCGCGATCTTGATCGTTTGGGAGACATACTTGATGCGGTCATTCGCGACGGTGCAAATGATTTTGACGGGTTGAGCTTTGGAATGCAGGATCCAAAGCCGTTGGAGGCTGATGCGCGCGTCAAAGCGGTTGCTGACGCAATGGACAAGGCGAAACAGTTGGCTGATGCGGCGGGTATTTCGCTCGGCAAAGTCGTTGCCATCAACGATCACGGTGGAGGCGGTCGACCAATGATGCGTATGGCTGAGATGTCGATGGCCGATTCGGGCGGACTTCCAATCGCCGCCGGTGAGATAACGGTGGAAACTTCCGTGTCGATGGTATTTGAGATCGCGGAATAGTCCGCTTTCAACTCTCGCGGGCCAATAGCGCTGATTTCTGTTGGCCCGCGGCATCAAAATTTCCGGGGTCAAGCCAGGTTTGAAAGGTGCGCCGGATGCGCGGCCAGTCCTTATCGATAATGGCAAACCAGGCGGTATCCCGGTTCCGACCCTTGTAATGCGTCGCCTGACGGAACGTACCCTCATACCGGAACCCAAGACGTTCAGCTGCTCGACAGGACGGGCCGTTCAAAGCATCACATTTCCACTCATATCTGCGGTAACCTAGTTCATCGAAAACCCGGCGCATCATCAGATACATCGCCTCTGTCGACTCGGGACGGCGCTGAAGCAGGGGCGAGAAATGGATGTGCCCGACTTCAATTGCTCCGTGGTTGGGTTCGATGCGTAGATAACTGGCTATTCCGACTGGCATTCCCTCGACATTGGTTACGGTATGAAAAAGAGGATCGGCTCCCGAGCAGGAGTTGATCATCCAATCCAGAAAACTCGCCTGGGTGTCAAAAGGGCCATAGGGCAGATAGGTCCAGTTCCGCCCGTTCGCGTCTTGCGCATAGGCCCGGAATAATTCCGGACCGTGCGCGTTTACGTCCAAAGGCAGAACTGAACAGAACTGCCCATGCATTGCACTATGAGGCGGGAGAGGGCGCGGAAAACCGGTCGTGACCGGCTCTCCGATGGGTTGTCCAAATTTGTTAGTGCGCTGCTCCGTCATGGTACAATCGCCAGTAGCGTTCAGTCACACGCCTTTGCCAGCGCCTGATCCAAATCGGCAATCAGGTCGTCCGCATCTTCGATGCCGATGGAAAGGCGTACAACGTTTGGTCCCGCACCTGCGGCTTCCTGTTGCTCTACTGTCAACTGGCGGTGTGTTGTAGAGGCTGAGTGAATGATCAGCGAACGTGCATCTCCGAGGTTGGCCACATGACTGAAAATCTCGAGCGCGTTGACGAGCTTGACGCAAGCCTCATATCCGCCCTTGACTGCAAATGTGAACAAAGCTCCCGCTCCCTTGGGGTAATATTTTTTGACCCGATCATGATAAGGGGAAGAGGGCAGGCCAGCATAGGTCACATAGTCCACACGCTCATCCGTTTCGAGCCATGCCGCCACCTTCATCGCGTTTTCCACGTGGCGCTGCATCCTTAGAGAGAGTGTTTCGATGCCCATCAATGTATAGTGTGCCGCTTGTGGGTTCATTGTCATGCCCAGATCACGCAGGCCGATAGCGATGCTGTGAAACGTGAAAGCGAGGGGACCGAATGTTTCGTGAAACTTCAGCCCATGATAGGCTGGTTCGGGCGCGTTGAGCGAGGGAAATTTGTCACTGGCGGACCAATCAAACTGCCCGGAATCCACGATACAGCCACCAGTTACCGTACCATTGCCGGTAAGGTATTTCGTGGTCGAATGCACAACAAGCGTTGCACCTTGTTCGATCGGGCGGCAGAGGTACGGGGTGGCCGAAGTATTGTCCACAATTAGCGGAACGCCGGCTGCATCAGCGACATCTGCAAGCGACCGAATGTCAGTCACATAGCCTCCGGGATTGGCAACGGATTCACAAAACACGGCCCGAGTGTTTTCGTCGATTGCCTTTTTCACCGCGTCAAGGTCGTCGGTATCGACGAATTTGGCCGACCAACCGAACCGTTTTATCGTCTGGCTGAATTGAGTGACCGTTCCGCCATATAGGCGCGTCGATGCGACAACGTTGCAACCTGGTCCCATCAACGGAAACAGGGCCATGATCTGTGCCGCATGGCCCGACGAGCAGCAAACCGCGCCAACACCGCCTTCGAGTGTTGCGATGCGTTCTTGCAGAACCGCGACGGTCGGATTGGTCAGGCGCGAATAGATAAAGCCGACCTCTTGCAGGTCAAAAAGCGCTGCAGCGTGATCGGCATCGCGGAACACGTAGGCCGTGGTCTGATAAATCGGCGTCTGCCTTGCGCCGGTTGCCGGATCGGGGCGCGCTCCGGCATGAATTTGCAGCGTATCAAAGCCATAAGTCGGGCCGTTGGACATCATCTGGTCTCCCTTTGGAACATGCTTGGCGGAATCAGTAAGCTATAGCTTGCAGTTTCACAACGAACCCTATGTAAAGAACGGTGGTGTGTCATAGGCTGGATAATCAGGAGCGCTCAACGGAGCCATAGGCCACTGTCCTTGATCCGTTTGCGAATGACCTGTTCTCTTACAGGCAGGTTGCGTTGGTCGAACATCGCTCGTACTTTGGCGCCTTTGCCTTGAAGCACCATTTTCTTTATTGGTTCATACGGTTTTAGTGCTTTTTTGATTTTGTTATGAGATGTGGCCGCTTCGGCGACTTCGATGGCATGGTCACTCTCACGGGCATACAACAAGGGAAACAGGCGATAGTGGCAACTGACGGTCCCATCCAGAAGTCCCAGCGGCAACGCGTCACGCCCACCGCCGAATGAGTGGATCACCAGGGGCAGCGCAACCTGATCCAGCCATGGATCAAGGCTTTGCCCTACAAGTTCGGGAATATCGTCATCTCGAATGGAGCGGGCATAGTCGAGAAACCGCTGTCCGAACTTTCTTGGGCAGGAATAGTAAAAAAAGCCTGCGTTGAAGTACAAGTAACGCCGCCAATGATCGACCGGCTGACTGTGATCGAGAGAGCTTTCAAAATCCAGTCCAAAACGTTGATATAAGGCGCGCCAGATGTCGTCGAAGCCTGGGCCATAAAGTGTAGGTTTGGGCCAGGTTCCTTCGACCCGTAACGAGGCCGAAGGGCGTTCAAACTCGAACGGGACCGTGGTTAGATCGCCGGTGATCAGGGTATCGGTATCAAAGAATACAAACGGTTCTCCCTCAGGTAATGACAAAAGGGCTTCGATCTTGTTGCCATAGGGGTAACTTTCGCCGAAAACTCGGCTTTCAAAGGGTAAGAATTCGACCTCCAAGTAGTCCAGTGCATTCAAAATGTCCTCATTTCGTATGCCGGGGTCGTTGTTCCATTCTGACCCCATTTGCGGTGCGGCGACGATTAGGCGGCCATTGAAATTGGGGGAACTCAAACGCAGCGATGCGGCAAACAGAACGGCTTCGTATTGCAAGCGGTTATTTTGTCCGATGATGACAATATTGAAGCTTGCGCCCGTGTTCTGTGTCATTGAAGATCTCTGCCTGTTTTGGCTTCGGCTGCCAAGCGCTTATAGAGTGTGCCTTGTTGGGTGAAAACCATTTTGGAGGAACAGGTGCCTTGCTACGCTCTCTCTTCAAATATGTTGGAACTTTACGCTTGAGATACCATCTAAAGATGGAAAAAAGGTCAGGAGAAAGCCCATGAGGATCAATGCCGATTTCACGAAACGCGCAACCGTGCATTTTGAGGAAACCGAATGGGTGAAATCTCCGGCGGTTGGGGTCGAGCGGAAGATGCTGGACCGTATTGGAGAAGAGGTTGCGCGGGCCACAACGATTGTCCGTTTCGCGCCTGGGAGCTCTTTTGCTGCGCATACCCACGATGGTGGGGAAGAGTTTCTCGTACTCGAAGGCTTATTTCAGGATGAAAGCGGCGATTTCCCAGTTGGCAGCTATGTTCGTAATCCGCCAACCACTTCTCACACACCTTCGGCGCAAGAAGGGGCGACCATTCTGGTCAAGCTTCATCAGTTTGATCCAGCAGACCGCACGGAAGTGCATCGTTCGCTCAACGGTGAGAGTGACATCGCTCTCTACAAAGATATCCACGAAGACGTCCGCGTCGAAACATGGTTGCCGGGAGCAGATGTCAGCATTGACGTAGCCGGAGGTTTGGAAGTGTTTGTGATCCGTGGGATGTTCACAGAATCAGAAGAGAAATTCGGCAAGTGGGATTGGCTGCGGTTGCCGCCGGGTGCCGAGTTTCGGGCGATTGTCGGGCCAGAGGGTGCCCGCGTCTGGATCAAGTCCGGGCATCTGACGAATATGGTGTGAACTGGCAAACCGCGCGAACAGTTCCAGGTTTCATGAGATCCGGGCCGAATGGTCCGGATTTCGCTTTTTTTGACTGATTTCTAAATTTTACCAATTGATAAAAATTTCAAATGTGGCAAGCTGTAGTCAAGAAAACACATCTACAGGGAGTAGAGCGATGGCAAAGGGCCAGATGGCTCCCGGCATTGTAGCCGGACGGCTTTCCAGCGAAGAGCTGATTTCGAATTTCGCGGATCTGCATCCGCCTTATGCGCCTCACGAAGCCGCGGTGGCGGCAGATCGCTGCTATTTCTGTTATGATGCGCCGTGCACCAAGGCCTGTCCCACCGATATCGATATCCCGCTGTTCATTCGACAGATTCAGGCGGGACAACCCGAGGCGGCAGCCAAGACTATCTTAGAACAAAATATTCTTGGCGGGATGTGTGCCCGCGTCTGTCCTACTGAAACGCTGTGTGAAGAGGTTTGCGTTCGGGAGGCTGCCGAAGGCAAACCGGTCGAGATTGGACGTTTGCAGCGGTATGCCACAGACAGCATGATGGCTTCTGGCACGCACCCGTTCAGCCGTGCCGCACCGACAGGCAAAACCGTAGCTGTTGTCGGGGCAGGTCCGGCAGGGTTGGCCTGTGCTCACCGACTGGCAATGATGGGCCATGATGTGGTGATCCACGAGGCACGTGCAAAATCGGGGGGGCTGAACGAGTTCGGCATTGCCGCGTATAAAGCCACAAACAACTTTGCCAAAGCCGAGGTGGATTGGCTTCTAAAGATCGGTGGCATCACCATCGAAACAGGGTCCGTGTTGGGTAAGGACATAACAATAGATGGCTTGCGCGAAAACTATGACGCCGTTTTTCTCTCTATCGGTTTGGCCGGGGTTAACGCATTGCGTGTCGAAGGCGCGGATAAGGATGGCGTACTTGATGCGGTGGATTTCATAGCGGATCTCCGGCAGGTCAGCGACTTGGCTACTTTGCCTGTTGGTCGCAATGTGGTCGTCATAGGTGGCGGGATGACCGCGGTGGATGCCGCAGTGCAGTCCAAACTGCTGGGGGCGGAGAATGTCACCATCGCCTATCGTCGGGATCGCTCAGCAATGGGAGCCAGCCGGTTCGAACAGGACCTGGCGGCTTCAAAAGGCGTCAAGCTGATGTTCAACCTACAACCGTTGTCAGTTCACGGAAGTGATACCGCGACCGAAATAGAACTGGAGTATACTGTCAATGATGGTGGCAAACTGATTGGTACGGGCGAAACCGTGCGCCTGCTTGTCGATCAGGTGTTCAAGGCCATTGGTCAAACGCTGGAAGGTGCGCCGGAAGGGCTGAAGCTGGACGGCAACAAGATCGCTGTCAGCGGTGCGGGCCGCACTTCCGTGGCAGGTGTCTGGGCGGGTGGAGATTGCGCGGCGGGCGGTGAAGACCTCACCGTTACGGCTGTTGCTGAAGGCCGGGATGCTGCGATGGACATCCACGAGACGCTGGTTTCGTGATAGGATGGGGTATTCGCCCCATTCCTTTCGCTGCTGAGGTATTCCCATGTCCCAGATCGAACAAGCCGTAGCGCAACACTACACCACCGGAGCACTGACCGACCGCGTTCGCGCGGCGCTTGAGGCCAGCGGTATCGATCCGGATGCGGCCACGGTCGCAGACCTGAAAGCAGGGGACGAGTTCCATACGGGCGGCGTTCTGGCGACCAACAACCTGTTTGCGCAGTTGTCGCCGACCCATGCGACCCGTGTTCTGGATGTCGGATGCGGTATCGGCGGAACCTCTCGCTATGTCGTGGATCGCTATGGCTCGACAGTAACAGGCGTCGATCTGACACCGGAATTCGTTGAAACCGCCAAGGTGCTCAGCGATATGGTCGGGCATTCCTCGAAAACCAGCTTTCATGTGGGCAGTGCTTTGGAGATGCCGGTGCCGGATGCTGGGTTCGATCTGGCTGTCATGATGCATGTGGGCATGAACATAAAGGACAAGGCCGGGCTGTTCGCTGAAGTGTCGCGGGCGCTGGCCAAGGGCGGTACTTTTGCTCTGTTCGATGTGATGGCCGGAGACGTGGACGAGCCGCTGGCTTTCCCTCTGCCGTGGTCCACTGTTGCCGAAACCTCGTTCGTGGATGCGCCGGGTGTTTATAAGTCTGCGGCAAGCGCCGCGGGTCTTGAACTGGTGACAGAAACGGATCGCACCGAATTCGCGATACAGTTCTTCGAGGACGTCTTTGCAAAGATTGCCGAATCCGGCCCGGCACCGCTGGGCATTCATCTGATGATGGGCGAGACGGCACCCGAAAAGTTCCAGAACTACGTCAAAAACCTCAAGGCCGGGCGCATACGTCCGACCGAAATGATATTCAAAAAATCCGGCTGAGCCGGGAAGGGAGAAGCCATGGCCGATCTGACAACAAACTTTCTGGGCATTTCCAGCCCAAATCCGTACTGGCTGGCCTCTGCGCCGCCGACGGACAAGGAATACAATGTGCGCCGCGCCTTTGAAGCCGGTTGGGGTGGTGTCGTCTGGAAGACCCTGGGGGCCGAAGGCCCGCCGGTGGTCAATGTAAACGGTCCTCGCTATGGCGCCATCTATGGGGCTGACCGGCGTTTGCTGGGTCTCAACAACATCGAACTGATCACCGACCGCCCGCTTGAGGTGAACCTCGAGGAAATGGCGCGAGTCAAGGCGGACTATCCAGATCGGGCGTTGATCGCTTCGATCATGGTGCCATGTGAAGAAGCGGCATGGAAGGCGATCCTCCCGCAGGTGACCGAAACCGGGGCTGACGGGATCGAGCTCAATTTCGGCTGTCCCCATGGGATGAGCGAACGCGGCATGGGTTCGGCGGTTGGACAGGTGCCCGAATATATCGAAATGGTCACTCGCTGGTGCAAGCAATACTATGATAAGCCGGTGATCGTTAAGCTGACGCCGAACATCACTGATATCCGAAAGCCAGCCACTGCGGCGAAAAACGGTGGTGCAGACGCGGTGTCTCTGATCAATACGATCAACTCGATCACCAGTGTTAATCTGGACACTTTCAGCCCGGAACCGACGATTGACGGCAAGGGTAGCCACGGCGGCTATTGTGGGCCAGCGGTCAAGCCGATTGCATTGTCAATGGTGTCAGAAATCGCGAGAAATTCCGACACGCGCGGGTTGCCGATTTCGGGCATTGGTGGCGTGACAACGTGGCGTGACGCGGCAGAATTCATGAGCCTCGGCTGCGGCACGGTGCAAGTTTGCACCGCTGCTATGACCTATGGGTTCAAAATCATCGACGAGTTGACGGCTGGCCTGTCGCGGTGGATGGATGAAAAGGGATATGTCAACGTTTCCGAAATCGTTGGACGTGCGGTCCCCAACGTCACCGATTGGCAATTTCTGAACCTGAATTACGTAGCAAAGGCCAGCATCAATCAGAATCAGTGCATCAAATGCGGTCGTTGCTATGCGGCTTGCGAGGATACCAGCCACCAAGCTATTTCGATGTCGTCAGACCGGGTGTTCGAGGTGAAGGACGAAGAATGTGTGGCTTGCAACCTCTGCGTTGATGTATGCCCGGTCGAAGGGTGCATTTCGATGGTGCCGATGGCTGCGGGTGAAACCGATCCACGCACTGGCAAGGTGGTCGAGGCAGAATACGCCAACTGGACCACGCATCCGAATAACCCGATGGCCAAGGCGGCGGAGTAACGTCAAGTCGTACGCCATGGCTGGTATTGGACAGAAAGGCTATGATAAGCGGGGTGGCATTGCTGCCCCGCTTTGGCATTGAAAAGGCTCACTAATGATCAAGCAACTGTTTCCGGTAAGTGCATTGCTGCTGGGTTCGGCATTGCTGTTGTTCGCCGGCGGCATGAACGGTTTGATTCTTCCCATACGGGGTACAGCTGAGGGATTCAGTGCTGCTTCTTTAGGTCTTCTTGGAACCGGTTGGGCTGTGGGATACGTTGCTGGATGCTTGATGACGCCTCCGCTGGTCGGCAATGTCGGTCACATCAGGTCGTTCGGCGTCATGGCAGCTTTTGCGGCCATCGCAGTTCTTGCATCGTTGATTTTCCTGTCACCGTACGCCTGGATACCGCTTCGTGCCATATCGGGTTTTTGTTTCGCCGGAGCCGCGATGATCGTTGAGAGCTGGCTCAGCGAACGGGCCGACCCGTCCTCGCGAGGTAGGATTTTTGGTCTCTATACGATGGTTAACCTCGGAGCTTCGACCGCGGGGCAACTGGTTCTGACGTTGGGCGACACGCGCGGGTTTCTGTTCTTTGTTCTGCCAGCGATTTTCTACTGCCTTGCCCTCGTTCCGACCGCGATTTCCACTGGCGCGGTGCCAAAGCCACTGGTCAGTGTAAGACTTGATCTCAGGGCGTTGTGGCGCAACTCGCCAGTAGCCGTGGTCGGCGTGTTTTTCGTGGGCATATCCAACAGCGCATTCGGAACTTTGGCGGCAGTTTATGCCGACCGGATTGGTCTTGCCGTCGCATCGATGGCGCTGTTTGCGAGCTTGCCATATATGGCGGGCGCTGTTTCCCAGATCCCGATTGGTTGGCTGTCAGACCGAATGGATCGCCGCATCGTTTTGGTAACGGTTGCCGCTGTTGCAATCGTATCCGACCTCTTCTTCATTCTTATCCGACCCGAAACGGTTGAAGTCAACTTGGCTCTCTCTGCACTGTTTGGAGCGGCGATCTATGCGATGTATCCGATCATCATCGCTCATGCCAATGATCACGCGCCCGAAGGGACGGCCATTCAAGTAAGCGGTGGTCTTTTGATGATCTATGGTGTTGGCTCAATCGCGGGGCCGGCCGTTGCGGGTTATGGAATGTCATATTTGGGCGGTCAGGGCCTGTTCATAACTTCGGCTTTGTCCCACGCGCTGCTGATCCTGTTCACGACAGCTCGCATTCTTACACGCCCCGCCGTCGAAGCGGACGGCAAGGCTGCGTTTGTACCCTCGCCGACAGCTCGGGCGATGACGCCAGAAACAACACTTCTTGCGGTCGGTGAAGGCGAAGATCAGGAATTGCCGACTGAAGGTTAGATGTCATTTAGGTGTTAAAAGGCGACGGTAAAGCGTGTCCACGAATTCTGAAGCGCCGTCGAACGGGTCTTCACCCCCCAAAACAGCCCGAATCTGGATGTCAAAATCCGCATAGTGCTGGGTCAGAGACCAAATCGAAAAGATCAGATGGTATGGATTGATCTGAGCCACGTGGCCTTTGTCTATCCAGTGCTGGATCAAGACCGCAGTTTTATCCACCAATGCTTTCAGGTCGGTGGATAGAACTTCATGAATATGCGGCGCGCCACGGATGATCTCATTTGCGAACAGGCGGCTTTCACGCGGATAGTCGCGGCTCATCTCCAGTTTTCGCTGGATATACGACAACAGTTCGTCCAGAGGGTTGCCTTTGGGATCTATGGCACGCAAAGGATCGAGCCAGGTATCCAGCAGTCGTTCGAGCAACGCCGAGTAGATCGCATCCTTGCTCCGGTAGTAATATAGCAGATTTGGTTTGCTCAGCCCTGATTCCACAGCGATCTGATCCACGGTTGCTCCACGGAATCCATGAGCCGAGAATACCTCCAGCGCTGCTTCGAGAATCGCAGCGCGGTTCTTTTTCTGGATGCGGGTTGGCGCGCGGTCGTCTGGCATCGCTTTTGTGTTGTCCCGTCTTTCTTACCGAAGCACGCCAAAATCGTGTATTTTTTTGGCGATACGTTGCTATTCCTTGACTGACGTCTGCCCCGTGATAGCGTGAGTTTGACCAGATGGTCAAATCAAGACATCAAAAGCGTGCCAAATAGCAAGACACAGGGGGAAAACATGGCAGCTCCGGCGCAGAATCTCAGGATCAATGGCGACAGGTTGTGGGACAGCCTGATGGAGATGGCTAAGATCGGTCCCGGTGTTGCGGGGGGGAATAACCGGCAAACTCTGACCGACGACGATGCCGAAGGTCGCGCCTTGTTCCAGAAATGGTGTGAAGAGGCCGGATGCACCATGGGTCTTGACCAGATGGGCAACATATTTGCGCATCGTGAAGGCACCGATCCGGACGCTTTGCCGGTCTATGTGGGATCGCATCTGGATACGCAGCCGACCGGTGGAAAATATGACGGTGTGCTGGGCGTTTTGGGGGGGCTGGAAATTATCCGCACGCTCAATGATCTCGGGATCAAGACAAGACATCCCATCGTGGCGACCAACTGGACCAACGAGGAAGGGACGCGGTATGCGCCTGCGATGCTGTCGTCTGGTGTCTTTGCTGGAATGCACACGCAGGACTGGGCTTATGACCGTGAAGATGCCGAGGGCAAGAAATTCGGGGATGAACTGAACCGGATCGGTTGGCGGGGTGAGGAAGAGGTCGGCGCGCGCAAGATGCATGCTTTCTTTGAGTTGCACATCGAACAGGGTCCAATCCTTGAAGCCGAGGGCAAGGATATTGGCGTTGTCACTCACGGGCAGGGCCTGAGTTGGACGCAAATAACGATCACCGGAAAGGATGCCCATACCGGCTCGACCCCGATGCCGATGCGCAAGAATGCGGGGCTCGGTATGGCGCGGGTGTTGGAAAAGGTTGATGAGATCGCTTGGTCCCACGCGCCACACGCCGTGGGTGCGGCGGGGCACATCGATGTCTATCCAAATTCGCGTAACGTGATACCGGGCAAGGTTGTGTTTACGGTCGATTTCCGTTCGCCCGATCTGGTGGTGATCGAGGACATGGAGCGGCGATTGCGCATCGAAAGCCAGAAGATCGCCGACGAAATGGGGCTAAAGATCGCCTTCGAGAAGGTGGGCGGCTTCGACCCGGTGGAGTTCGACGAGGGTTGCGTCGCGGCGGTGCGCAACGCGGCGGAGCGGTTGGGCTATTCGCACCGCAACATCATCTCGGGCGCCGGCCATGACGCCTGCTGGATCAACCGGGTGGCGCCGACGGCGATGGTGATGTGCCCCTGCGTGGACGGGTTGAGCCACAACGAGGCCGAGGAGATCAGCAAGGATTGGGCGGCGGCCGGGGCGGATGTGCTGTTCCACGCGGTCGTGGAGACGGCGGAGATCGTGGAATAGGGGGCGTTACCCCCGTCGCCCATTGGGCGACTCCCCCGGGATATTTTTAGCCAGATGAAGCAAGCGGCGCAGACCGCATCAGGGAGTTCAAAATGAGTACTGTTATTAAAAACGGAACTGTTGTCACCGCGGATTTGTCATACAAGGCGGATGTATTGGTCGAAGGTGGCGTGATCACCGGGATCGGGATGGGTCTGAAAGGGGATAACGAGCTGGACGCAACTGGCTGTTATGTGATGCCCGGCGGGATCGACCCGCATACTCATCTGGAAATGCCGTTCATGGGCACCTACAGCTCGGATGATTTTGAATCCGGGACCCGTGCCGGGCTTGCGGGTGGCACCACGATGGTGGTTGATTTTGCGTTGCCCAATCCGGGCGAGAGCCTGTTGGACGCGCTGAAGCGATGGGACAACAAATCGACCCGTGCCAATTGCGACTATTCCTTTCACATGGCGGTGACCTGGTGGGGCGAACAGGTTTTCAACGACATGAAGACTGTAATTGAACAACGCGGCATCAACACCTTCAAGCATTTCATGGCGTATAAAGGCGCGTTGATGGTGAATGATGACGAGATGTACGCTTCGTTCCAGCGTCTGGCCGAACTGGGGGGGATCGCGCTGGTGCATGCCGAGAACGGTGACGTGGTGGCCGAACTGCAGGCCAAACTGATGGCCGAAGGTAATACCGGACCCGAAGCGCATGCTTATTCTCGCCCGCCGCAAGTGGAAGGCGAAGCCACCAACCGCGCCATCATGATCGCCGACATGGCGGGCGTGCCACTTTATGTGGTTCATACATCTTGCGAGGAAAGTCACGAGGCAATCCGAAGGGCACGGATGCAGGGCAAGCGCGTTTGGGGTGAACCGCTGATCCAGCACCTGACTTTGGACGAAGGCGAATACGCACACCCCGATTGGGATCATGCCGCCCGGCGTGTCATGTCGCCACCGTTCCGCGACAAGAAACACCAAGACAGCCTTTGGGCCGGATTGCAGTCGGGGTCGCTCTCGGTGGTGGCCACTGATCATTGTGCCTTTACGACCGAGCAGAAACGTTATGGCGTTGGTGATTTCACTAAAATTCCGAACGGCACGGGTGGTCTTGAGGATCGGATGCCGATGCTCTGGACTCATGGGGTTAACACAGGGCGTCTGACACCGAACGAGTTCGTGGCCGTGACATCGACCAATATCGCCAAGATACTGAATTGCTATCCCAAGAAAGGTGCTGTTCTGGTCGGAGCGGATGCGGATTTGGTAGTATGGGATCCGGCGAAAACAAAGACGATCCAGGCCACTACTCAACAATCTTCGATCGACTACAACGTATTCGAAGGTCACTCGGTGAAAGGCTTGCCGCGTTTTACCCTGACACGCGGGCAGGTCGCCGTGCATGACGGCGAAATCCGCACGCAGGAAGGCCATGGCAAGTTTGTCGCCCGCGAGGCCAATACGACGGTGAATAGGGCGCTGAGCACCTGGAAGGAGCTGACCGCACCGCGTCCCATAGAGCGGACAGGTATTCCGGCAACGGGGGTTTGAACCGAGTGTCAGGGCTCAGCACCGATCACGAACTGGCAATGCGGTTGGCCGCCGAAAAGGCGGTTACCTACCGCCTGGGCGTGCCGGATCGCCAGGTACCTCCAGCGCTGGGTCTAGATGAGGCGGTCGCCAGGTTTCGGACGCCGCTGACCGAGGAAGGTCTGTCCGCCGAAGCGGTCGTTGCGCATATGGCCCGAGATGCGGATGCGGGGATAAACCAGATGTGCTCACCCAATTTTTACGGCTTTGTTCTGGGTGGCTCTCACCCTGTTGGCGTAGCGGCGGACATGTTGGTATCCGCTTGGGGACAGAATGTCGCTTCTTCTGTCGAGACACCGTCGATCACCGGGATGGAGCGTGCCGTATGTGATTGGGTGGTCGATCTGTTAAACCTTCCGCCTGAAAGTGGAGTGGGTATAGCCACCGGGGCGACGCTCGCAAACACAACAGGCATTATGGCTGCACGGCATGCGTTGCTGGCGCAAGAAGGGTGGGACGTCGAGGCGGACGGGTTGTTCGGAGCCCCCGAGATTTCTGTGTTGATTGGTGAAGACGCGCATTCGGCGCCATTCGCAGCGCTCAGATACGCTGGATTTGGTGCGTCCCGCGTTCTGAGGGTGGCTACAGATGGTCAAGGACGGATTAGACCGGAGGCATTTCAAAAGGCATTGAGTCGAGCGACTGGGCCTGTTCTGGTTGTTCTCCAGGCGGGACAGATCAACACCGGGGCATTCGATCCTTTTGCCGAAGTCATCCCGATGGCCCGTGGGCGAAATGCTTGGATTCATGTGGACGGTGCTTTTGGCCTGTGGCTTGCAGCCGTGCCAGAACTAGCGTCGCGCCTTGCGGGGGTGGAGTTGGCGGACAGCTGGGCGGTTGATCTGCACAAATGGTTGAATGCGCCTTTTGATGCGGGTGTTGCCATAGTTCGCGACCGTGCGCCACTGGTGGCATCGATGTCTGCGCGGGGGGCGTATTTGCCAGCAACCAACGCACATTGGGAACCTACCGATTCTGTTTTCGAGCTTTCTCGCAGAGCACGTGGTGTGCCCAGCTACGCCATTTTGCGCCATCTTGGTCGGAGCGGTGTTCGGGAAATGGTTTCCCGACACTGTGCGCTCGCCAACCGGATCGCCGGGAAGATCGTTGCCGAACCTGGGCTGACGGTGATGAACGATGTGGTGTCAAACCAGGTGGCCATTCGCTGTGGCGACAGCGACGCTGAAACGCGCGAGGTGTTGCGGATCGTGCAGTCAGCGGGGCGGGTATATCCGACCCATGGGCAGTGGCAGGGGCGCGAAATCATTAGGGTTTCAGTGATCGGCTATTCGACACAGGAAGAACACACGGACCAATTGGTGTCCGAACTTATCAATGCTTGGAAGATCGTGCGGGGGAAGAATTGAAGGAAGAAGTCATCAAGGCCGAGAATCTGGATTTGACCTTTCAGACCAATGACGGGCCGGTCCACGCGCTCAAGGATGTGAGTCTCACTATTAACAAGGGCGATTTTGTCAGCTTCATCGGGCCTTCCGGGTGCGGGAAGACCACTTTCCTGCGATGTGTTGCGGCATTGGAAACACCCACCGGCGGCAGCCTCAGCGTCAATGATTTGACACCGGACGAGGCGCGGCGCAACCGGGCCTATGGCTACGTTTTCCAGGCAGCAGGCCTTTATCCTTGGCGTACCATCGCAAAGAACATAAAACTCCCGCTCGAGATCATGGGATATTCTCGTGATGAGCAGGAAGAACGGGCAGACCGGGTTCTGGAACTGGTTGATCTGAAAGGGTTCGGTGGAAAATATCCTTGGCAGCTTTCTGGTGGGATGCAGCAGCGCGCTTCGATTGCGCGGGCTCTGGCCTTTGACGCGGATATTCTGTTGATGGACGAACCATTTGGTGCGCTGGACGAAATTGTCCGTGATCACCTGAACGAACAGTTGCTCAAACTTTGGCGCCAGACTGGAAAGACGATCGGCTTTGTTACTCACTCGATTCCGGAGGCAGTATATCTGAGTTCCCGGATTGTGGTGATGAGCCCGCGTCCGGGGCGGATTACCGATGTGATAGAAAGTCCGTTGTCCAAAGAGCGTCCGCTGGATATTCGCGATACTCCGGAGTTTCTTGAAGTTGCACACCGCGTGCGTGAAGGCTTGAGGGCAGGGCACGCCTATGATGATTGATGCCTTGGATATCGCGGGGTGTATTGCATGAGAAATTTCTTGCCTATCCTGACTGTGCTGGCTGTGCTTGCCGGGCTTTGGTATCTCGCCGTGGCGCCGATGAACATCCGCGTCGCGCTGGATCAGGCCGAGCGAGGCGGAGAGCAGGTTGTGCCCGAAACGTCCTTGGCTCGGCAGAGCGTCTCCGTATGGTGGTTGATGACGCAAAACCGGCATTTGGTCGCCGTAGGCTACGATCTGGAACGTCCGCGTCTGCCAACACCGGCCCAGGTGGGCAGCGAATTGTGGAAAACGACGGGTGAGATGGCCTTGCGAGGCCGAGCGATGTCCAAACGTTCACTGATCTACCACGCGGGGATCACTCTGCAATCGACGCTTTGGGGTTTCTTGCTGGGAACAACGCTGGGAATTCTGGGCGCGGTGGCTATCGTCTATTCCCGCGTCGTGGATATGAGCTTGATGCCTTGGGCGATCATCAGTCAGACAGTTCCTATCGTGGCGCTGGCACCGATGATCATCGTGCTTAGTTCGCAACTTGGAATTGAAGGGCGAGGAGTTCCCAAGGCGATTATTTCGGCCTACCTGTGTTATTTTCCGGTTCTTGTAGGGATGGTAAAAGGGCTGCGTGCGCCGGCCCATTCACAGCTGGATCTGTTGAAAACCTATAATGCCAGTGGGTTAGACGCATTTATTAAACTTCGCCTTCCCAGTTCTGTTCCGTATCTGTTTACTTCTCTCAAGATTGGTGTCGCGGCTTCTCTTGTGGGAACTATTGTAGGGGAACTGCCGACTGGTGCAATCTCGGGGTTGGGGGCACGCATTCTGATCGGGGATCAATTCGGAACGCCACTGGCGATCTGGGCGGCGCTGCTCGCTGCAGCAATTTTGGCAGGTATCCTCGTGACGCTTTTGGATGTGTTGCAGCGGGCAGCGCTCAAGCGGATGGGGATGGAAGCATGAACTGGCTAATGTTCGCCCTGTTGTTCTGGCTCGGTGCTTGGGCGCTGAATTCTTGGCTCGCCCGTTCTCAATTGCGCGATACCCGCTCGGCGCGAATATTCGTTCCAGTCCTGTTTGGGGTGACGCTTCTGATTCTGTGGGAAGGTATTGTAAGGGGGCTGCAGGTTTCTCCAGTCATTCTGCCAGCGCCGTCAGCTGTCGCGCAGACCTTTGCTGCCTCTACGGCCACATTGTGGGAAGATTTCCAGCAAACTGTGTTCAAGGGGGCGATGACCGGATTTCTCATCGGCGGAGTAGCGGCATTGGCAACCGCGATTTTCATCGACAGATCATCGTTCTTGACGCGGGGTCTGTTGCCCATCGGCAATTTCGTTGCCGCTTTGCCAATTGTGGGTATTGCCCCAATACTGGTCAGTTGGTTTGGATTCGATTGGCAATCGAAGGCTGCGGTCGTGGTGGTGATGGTGTTTTTTCCAATACTGGTCAACACAGTGCAGGGATTGCGCGAAACCGATGCGATGCAGCGGGACCTGATGCGCACCTATGCGGCCGGATATTGGCAAACCTTGCTAAAGCTTCGCTTGCCAGCCGCAATGCCATTCGTGTTCAACGGATTAAAAATCGCCACCACCCTGGCCCTGATCGGGGCAATAGTAGCAGAGTATTTCGGTTCGCCGACCCGGGGCATGGGATTTCGCATATCAACGGGTGTCGGAAGCCTGTCCATCGACCTCGTTTGGGCCGAGATCGCGGTTGCGGCACTAGCGGGCACGGCTTTTTACAGTATCGTGGTGTTGATTGAGCGGACGGTTACCTTTTGGCATCCTTCGCAGCGCAGAAGATGAACTACAGGAACAGCAGATCCTCTGAAAGAGGACATTGAAATCAACAAGGAGAGTAAGACATGAGAAAAACGATCACAGGGTTGGCCCTATCCCTGGGCTTTGCTGCCTCAGGCGCTTTGGCGGCCGACGAAGTTACGTTGCAGTTGAAATGGGTTACCCAGGCCCAGTTCGCGGGCTATTATGTGGCCAAGGACAAGGGGTTTTACGATGAAGAAGGTCTGGAAGTCACCATATTACCTGGTGGTCCGGACATCGCTCCGACGCAAGTGATCGCTGGGGGCGGTGCAGATGTTACGGTCGAATGGATGCCCGCAGCGCTGGCTGCACGTGAAAAAGGCCTGCCACTTGTCAATATCGCGCAGCCGTTCAAAAGCTCCGGTATGATGTTGACCTGTTGGAAGGATGCGGGCATAGCCTCGCCTGATGACCTCAAGAACCGCACGTTAGGTGTCTGGTTCTTTGGCAACGAGTTCCCGTTCATGAGCTGGATGAGTCAGTTGGGCATCGATACAGGCGGCAAGGGTGACAGTGGCGTCGAAGTACTCAAACAAGGTTTCAACGTGGATCCGCTCTTGCAGCGTCAGGCGGATTGCATCAGCACGATGACCTACAATGAGTACTGGCAAGTGATTGATGCTGGTGTCAGCCCCGAGGAACTGGTGACGTTCAAATACGAAGATCAGGGCGTTGCGACGCTTGAAGACGGGCTTTATGTCCTTGAGGAAAATTTGGGCGACTCGGCATTTGTCGACAAGATGACTCGTTTCGTGCGTGCCTCGATGAAAGGCTGGAAATACGCCGAAGAGAATCCTGACGAGGCCGCATTGATCGTGCTCGACAATGACGAAACCGGGGCGCAAACCGAAAAGCACCAGAAGCGTATGATGGGTGAAATCGCCAAGCTGACCGCCGGGTCCAACGGCGCGCTAGATCCTGCCGACTATGAACGCACGGTGAGTACTCTGCTCGCTGGTGGTTCTGACCCGGTGATCACTGCGGCGCCGGATGGCGCCTGGACGCATCAGATCACTGATGGCGCCTTGAATTAAGTCGACCACCTTCCTGCTCGAATTGTATACAAGCAACCGACGCGGCCCCTAGAGGGGCCGCGTTTTTTTGGTATCTTGTCGGTTTTGGTGCTGGAGATTTACCGTCGCCGCGTTAAGTTGTTTTGTAAATCTCGGTGATTTAGGCATTATCTTGGTGTGACGGAAAATAATGCAGAATTTTGCGGCAGAACTGCAGGTGGCCATAACCCTGATATTTCAGGGCAATGCCGAGCTATGGGCGATTGTTCTGTTGTCATTACGTGTCTCAATAATGGCTGTGCTGATTTCCGCGCTCATCGGCATGCCTTTGGGGGCGGCTTTGGCCGTTGGTCGTTTTCCCGGACGACGTGCTGTGATCGTTCTGATTAATGCCTTAATGGGCCTACCACCAGTTGTTGTCGGGCTACTGGTTTATCTGATGTTGTCGCGTTCGGGACCGTTTGGTGTACTACAATTGCTTTATACGCCAACGGCGATGATCATCGCGCAAGTGGTGCTTGTGACACCCATTGTCGCCGCCTTGACCCGTCAGGTTGTGGAAACGCTGGCCGAGGAATATGCCGAACAACTGCTTTCCCTAGGGGTCTCGCGCCTTGCCTCGGTCCCGGTCCTCCTGTGGGACGCCCGCTTGGCGCTGGCGACGGCGTTGTTGGCCGGTTTCGGGCGCGCAATTGCCGAAGTTGGTGCCGTCATAATCGTAGGCGGCAACATCAACCACGTCACTCGGGTAATGACCACCACAATCGCTCTGGAGACATCAAAGGGCAATCTTTCGCTTGCCTTGGCCTTGGGCACGATCTTGATCGCTACCGCCGTTGCCGTGAACGCATTTGTCAGTGCTCTGACGCTTAGATCGGAACGGGAGGGATTGCGCCATGCGTGATCTCAGCGTGGAAGCGATAAGAGGGTTCGAGGCGCGAGGCCTGCGCATCAGACGCAACGACCGTATCTTGCTGGACGTGCCTCATCTTCTGCTTGAAGGTCCGGGCCCAACGCTCATTCTTGGCCCGAATGGTGCCGGCAAAAGCCTGTTGCTACGATGCTTGCACGGATTGATTTTTCCAGACGCTGGAAAGGTCATACAGGACGGAACTGTACTCAATAGCGAACAAAAGTCGCGGCAAGCGATGGTGTTTCAGAAACCTGTACTGTTGCGCCGTTCGGTTGCCGCCAATCTGGATTTTGTTTTGAAGCGCCAAAGATTGCCGCGCAATGTGCGACGTCAAAGAATTGCAGAGTTGCTGACCGAAGGCGGTTTGCTAGCCAAGGCTCGGCAATCGGCTCGTTCATTGTCGGGTGGTGAGGCTCAGCGCCTTGCAATTCTGCGGGCGCTCGCGACGGTCCCGGATATCCTTTTGCTTGATGAGCCCACGAGCGCTCTGGACCCAGCTGCAACCCAAGCGATCGAACGAATGATTTTGGACGCTTCGGCACACGGTGTGCGAATCGTAATGGTGACGCATGATATTGGTCAGGCGCGCCGACTGGCGGCAGATATCGTGATGATGCAAGGCGGTCGTGTTGTCGAACATGGTGTCGCCAAACAGATACTTGATACCCCGAAAACCGATGCGGCACGCTGCTATCTCGCCGGGGGCTTGGTGACGTAGTTCAATTATGGAGAAACACATGTTTGGAGCATGGTTCCGGGCAAGTGCGTTTGCACTTGCTTTGGCTGCCGGATCGGCACAGGCCGAGGACGCCTTCATTGTCTTGCAATCGACGACGTCGACGCAGAACTCAGGATTGCTGGACTTTATCTTGCCGGGATTTGAAGCTGAAACCGGTATCGAAGTTCGCGTGGTTGCGGTCGGCACCGGGCAGGCAATCAAGAACGCGACCAATGGCGACGGTGATGTCTTGCTGGTGCATGCCAGGCAGGCCGAGGAGAAATTCGTTTCTGACGGTTGGGGGGTTGAACGTTTTGACGTGATGTACAACGATTTTGTGCTTGTCGGTCCGAAAAAAGACCCGGCCCGGATTAAAGGTGGCAATGATATCGTCGCCGCTTTGAGAGCCATTGCCTGGGCTAAAGCCCCTTTCGCTTCGCGAGGGGATGACAGCGGAACGCACAAGGCCGAATTGCGACATTGGGCGAACGCAGGAATAGACGTTGGTGCGGCCTCGGGGGATTGGTATCGCGAAACAGGGTCCGGCATGGGCGCAACACTAAACATAGCAGCCGGAATGGATGCCTATTCTTTGACCGACCGCGCCACATGGATCGCATTTGGTAATAAGGGGAACCTTGAGATACTGATCGAAGGCGATCCCCGACTGTTCAACCAGTATGGAGTTATTCTGGTCAATCCAAATAAGCATCCGGGAGTCAAAGCTGCAGCCGGGAAACGGTTTATTGACTGGTTGCTTAGCGACGATGGTCAATCGGCTATCGCGTCTTACATGCTTGACGGACAGCAACTGTTCTTTCCGAACGCGAAATGAGCCGAGGCGAACCGCCGTGTCGGAATAGGTAGGGTGCCGTGCGGCTTCCTAACCGGACTGCCCGTTGTGGTGAACTGTTCCAAGACCGCAAAGGTCATACCCGCCCAATTCCACCGCTCGTGCTGAGAACCTGTCCGAGCGCAAAAACCCCATAAGGTTTTGCATTGGTGGGTCGAAAAAGGCCCGCCGCCAAATCGCCAGATCAAAGCGTTCCTCGTGGGTCGGAACGAAATCCAGCCCATAAAGACCCGCAAGAGCGCCCAGACCAAACCCGGCCTCGGCCTTGCCGTCGTGCAACGCAATGGCCAATTCTTCTTCGGTGCGGGCACAGTGCTGGGGCAGGGCAAGATCATTCGTGTTCAGGCCGTGTTGTTCCAGTTGCGACAGGAACAGGCGCTGGCTGGCAGCGTTGTGTTGGCGCTGCACCACCCGACGACCCCTCAGGTCTTCAAAACCGGTAATGCCAACGCTGCCGCGTGCCAACAGTAATCCGCGTTGGCGACGGGAGATTTCAATCAGAACTACAGGTGCCTCGCCCATACTGTGATGAAGGGTATGTAGGTTGAAACCGTCGGCTTCGTGAATATGCAACGCTGCGGCCTGTGCGCCTCGACGTCTGAGACGTTCCAACCCATCGAAAGACCCATCGTAATACGTTGCAAGTCCTGACCCGCTTTCCCTCAGCGCCCAGTCCAGCAATGGATCATGACTACCGGCCACGATCTGAGGCAATGAAGGTTCCGCAACCTGCGGACCTGAGTGTGACGCTTTGAGCCAAGCCAAAATCTCGGTGCGGGGAAACAGCAGTTTTCCCATAGCACGCACATGTGGAATTTCACCTGATGAGGCCATGTCATAGGCTTTGCGCTCGCCGATCCGCAGCAATTCGGCCAACTCGCGGGTGGTCAGAAACTCGGGCATTCAGTCGAGACGAACCGAGGAACCGGTGTTTGAAGCCGAAAACCCGAATTGCTCCAGCGCCATCGGGGCGGCTGCGGCGACCGCGACCATGGTGGCGAGAGCGGCCAAAAACGCTTTCATCAATGTTCCTCCTGCGAAGTGGCCCAGCGCAGAAACTCAATCAGATCGGCGCGGTCGTCTGCACTCGTGATCCTCTGCATTGGCATCTTGGAGCCCGGAATGTAGTGGTCCGGCCCAAGATCGAAAAGGGCATTTATGGTCTCTTCTGTCCAGATGATATCAGAGTTTTTTAGTATCTCAGAATACAGATAGTCTGGAAGGCTTCCTGCGCGCCGCCCCCAAAGGCCATGCAAACTCGGCCCGGCCTTGCGACCCCCATCGGAAACGACCGAATGGCAGATGGAGCATTTTCGGAAAAACTGGCGTTCACCATTGTCCATTTCGTCCGGATCCTTCAGAAATGAGCGTTCCTTCTCGGCAATCAATCTGTACTCGCCCAGGGCAGACAACGGCCAACTGTACATGACATCGTCAATACCGCCAGCGTGGATGTTTTCTCCGTCCGGAGAAAAGGCCAGAGCCCACACGGGACCATGCAATGTCGCGCGAAAGTCATGGACGATCCCCCAGTTTTCTGTGTCAATCACCATGATATAGCCTTCGCCATCACCAACAGCCATGAGGCGCCTGTCGGCGCTCAACGCCAAGGCCAAAATGGGGCGGCGGTCCAGAGTGAAATCGTGTTCTTCTCCTGTGTCGAGATATAGAACACGAGTGCCGCCATCGACTGCCCCATAGGCCAACCAACCGTCATGTTCGTTCAGGACTAATTCATTGACGCCGAATTCGTGTTTGACGATGCGACGCAGTTCCCTACCGGTTTCGACATCCCACAGGCGAATGGCGCCATCGGCTCCGGCAGAGTACAACTGGCGACCATCGTTACTGAAGGTGACAGCATTCACGCCGCTACTTGTCGGACCCAGAGTTGTCGGCGAACTGCCGTCGACGGGCCAAATACCGATGGAAGCGTCCCAACTGGCTGTGGCTACATGCGTTTTGGAAGCGGCGATGCCGACGATCTTACCCTTGTGTTTTCCCACAACGTCACCACCAGGCCATCGGCGCAGCGAGAAATCGTCACCCGCCGAGTAGACCGCAGTTCCATTGAAGATTACTGCATTGACTGCCGCTTTGTGGCCCTCGAGCCATTCTGGCGCGCGCCCGGACCAGATGCCCACGGAATTGTCGAAACTAGCAGTGGCAATGCGACCATCTGGAGCGACCGAGATAGCCATGATCGGCCCACCGTGTCCTTTGAGCGTGAAAAACTCTGCCGCCAAAGGCAGCGGCAGTAGGCTCAATACTAGGATAAGCGACCTCATCTACTCCGCAGGCGAGGTCGCGCTTTTGGAGGCTTGTGCCTCTCGGACCTCATCCAGCCACAGCGAATGGTGCTCACGAGCCCATTGTTCCTCAACTTCACCCGAACCCATTGCGTCGAAAGCGCCTTCCATTCCAATCGATCCCAGATAGATGTGCGCGATGATAATGGCCAGAAAACCGTAGGCGACCATTTCGTGCCATACCTGAGCAAATTGCATCTCTTTATGCGGGGACATTTGTTCGGGTAAGCCCAGCCCAAGATATTCGGGAAGTCCGGTAGCGTTAGCTATGACAAACGTCTTGGCGAACATCGGAAACTCAAATGGGAAAAGCAGTGATAAACCCGATAGGCTAATCGATATGCCAAGAATAACGCACGTCCAGAAGATGATTTTTTGTCCGGCGTTGAACTTCTTTGCCGGGGGATGGCTGCCCTTTGTGAACAAACCGCCGCCCGCAGCAAGCCATTTTATATCATGGCGGTTGGGAATGTTGTGGGCGACCCAGTTCAGCGTGATGATGATCAGCCCCAGCATAAAGGCCCATGCGATATTGTTGTGAACCCATTTGCAGGCCAACGCAATTGAAGCGAAGCCAGTTTTTCCGACAAGCGGAATCAAAAAATCTCGTCCGTAGAGCGTAATCAAACCGGTTGCTCCAAGGATCAGGAACGACCCGCCAAACAACCAGTGACCGAAGCGTTCAAAGCCAGAGAACCGTGTGACAGTCCGCCCCGTTTTCTCGCCATCGATGCGGATCTTGCCTCGGACGAAATAGAATAACAGCAGGACACCCAGCATTGCCCCCAACAGATATGTGCCATAGGTACGAAGCGGGCCAGTACGGAAATTCAACCACCACATGCCGCTGTCCTGAATGATAACACTCGAGGCCGGGCTGCGCGATGAGGTTGTTACATCCGCCGATCCATAGCGAAGAGCGCGGAACACGTCGCTGTCCGACGCAGTGCCGCGCGTGCCCAACTGGCCGATCAGCGCCTCGACGTTTCCCTGACCTGTTTTGCCAGAGCGGTAATCGTTGCTGACTTGCTCACCACGCTGACGTGCAAGGATATCTTCAAGAGTCGAAGCTCCGCCTGTTGCGGCACGCGCGTTTTCACCTGTTGCCGTTTCTTGCGCAGATACATCTGCGGCCATTCCAAACGCGAATATGATTGCAAAAATCATTCGGATCATGGCGATACCTATCCCTTTTCAGAGGGAGGGGCGACCCGCAGGGCGGGTCACCTATTTCGTTATTAGGCCAGCGGTTTAACCGCCTTTTTGGTCATAGGCTGTGCCCCATCCCCAAGCGCCCGAGCCGAATCCGCGCGCCACGACGCGTTCACGGTAAATCGCCGAAACCACATCGCCGTCACCTGCCAGCAGGGCCTTGGTGGAACACATCTCGGCGCAGATGGGTAGTTTGCCCTCGGCAATACGGTTGCGGCCGTATTTCGAGAATTCCGCATTGGAATGCGTCTCCTCGGGGCCACCGGCGCAGAACGTGCATTTGTCCATCTTTCCACGTGATCCGAAATTACCCGCCTGCGGATATTGTGGCGCGCCGAAGGGGCACGCATAGAAACAATAGCCGCACCCGATGCACAGGTCCTTGGAATGCAGTACCACACCGTCTTCGGTCTGATAGAAACAATCTACCGGGCAGACCGCCATGCAGGGTGCATCCGAGCAGTGCATGCAGGCCACCGAGATTGAGCGTTCGCCTGGTTTGCCATCATTGATCGTTACCACCCGTCGGCGGTTGATGCCCCAGGGTACCTCGTGCTCGTTCTTGCACGCGGTAACGCAGGCGTTGCATTCAATGCAGCGTTCAGCGTCGCAGAGAAACTTTGCTCTAGCCATAAATCATCCTCCTTACGCTGCCGAGATCTTGCAGAGAGTACACTTGGTCTCCTGCATCTGGGTTACCGAGTCATAACCGTACGTCTGCGCCGTGTTTGAACTTTCACCCAACACATAAGGGTCTGCCCCGGCCGGGTATTTGTGACGAAGATCTTCGCCCTGGAAATGCCCACCGAAGTGGAATGGCATAAAGGCCACGCCGGCACCGACCCTTTCGGTTAGCATCGCCATAACCCTGACCTTGCCTCCCTCAGGACTTTCGACCCAGACCTGACTGCCGTCACGAATGCCAAGGTTGTTGGCGTCGCGCGGGTTGATCTCGACGAACATGTCCTGTTGCAGTTCGGCCAACCATGGGTTTGACCGGCTTTCCTCGCCACCGCCCTCATACTCGACCAGTCGACCTGACGTAAGGATTATCGGGTAATCCTTTGAAAAATCGTTCTTCTGAATCGAGGCGTAGAGGGTAGGCAAGCGATATGCATGCCGGTCTTCGTAGGTCGGGTAATCCGCCACCAAATCACGCCGCGGTGTATAAAGCGGCTCGCGATGGATCGGGATCGGGTCCGGGAAAGTCCAGACGACCGCGCGGGCTTTGGCGTTGCCGAAAGGAGCACAGCCATGCTTGATTGCTACCCTCTGGATACCGCCGGAAAGATCGGTTTTCCAGTTGGTTTCCGGGCCTGCAACCGCGTCGATGGCCGCACGTTCCTCGGCCGTCAGATCGCCGTCCCATCCCAGATCCATTAGCATTTGCATGGTGAATTCCGGATAGCCATCCTGAATTTCAGCACCTGGGTTTGAGACCCCGTCAGCCAACAGGTTGTCACCATCCCGCTCGACCCCGAACCGTGCGCGGAAGCACAGGCCGCCTTCGGCGACCGGTTTGGACATGTCGTAAAGGTTAGGCGTTCCGGGGTGCCCCATCTCGGCTGTACCCCAGCAAGGCCACGGCAGGCCGTAGTATTCGCCATCGTTCGGTCCGCCCACAGCCTGCAACGTGGTTTTGTCAAACGTGTGCTGGTTGGCCATGTGACTTTTGAGCCGTTCCGGCGACTGCCCAGTATATCCGATTGTCCAGAGACCTGAGTTGAGTTCGCGGGTGATGCTTTCGACGTTTGGGGTTTCGGAATCCTCCATTTCGATGTTTCGGAACAAACGATCTGACCAGCCGAACTTATTGGCGAACTTGGCCATGATGACCTCATCCGGCAGACTTTCGAACAACGGATCCACCACCTTGTCGCGCCACTGCAGCGAGCGGTTCGAGGCCGTGACCGAGCCCCGGGTTTCGAACTGCGTGCACGCAGGCAACAGGTAGACGCCGTCAGTGCGATCATGAAGCACGGCGGAAACAGTTGGATACGGGTCTATAACGACCAGCATATCGAGCTTCTCCATCGCCGTTTTCATTTCCGGCCCGCGGGTCTGCGAGTTGGGCGCATGACCCCACAACACCATGGCCCGGACGTTGTTGTCCTGGTCCATGTTGGCCGGGTCTTCCAGAACACCATCGATCCAGCGGGATACTGGAATGCCACTTTCATTCATCAGCGGCTTATCCTTGCCATCCTTATCCTTGATCGTGGCGAACTGCCCCTTTAGCCAATCCAAATCCTCGCCCCAAACTCGCGACCAGTGGCCCCACGCCCCGGCGCTTAGGCCATAATAGCCGGGCAGGGTGTGGCTGAGTACGCCAAGGTCGGTTGCGCCCTGCACGTTGTCGTGGCCGCGGAAGATGTTGGTTCCGCCCCCCGTGGTGCCCATGTTGCCAAGCGCCAATTGAAGCACGCAATATGCGCGGGTGTTGTTGTTACCATTGGTGTGCTGGGTGCCGCCCATGCACCAGATTACGGTGCCGGGACGGTTGTTGGCCATGGTGCGGGCCACGCGCTTGAGCTGGCTTCCCGGTACGCCTGTCACACGCTCGGTCTCTTCTGGTGTCCATTGAGCGACTTCGGTGCGGATTTGATCCATCCCCCAGACACGGGTGCGGATGAACTCTTTGTCTTCCCATCCATTGTCGAAGATGTGCCAAAGGATACCCCAGATCAGTGCCACGTCCGTCCCCGGACGAAAGCGCACGTATTCATCGGCATGGGCCGCGGTTCTTGTGAACCGCGGGTCACAGACGATGAGCGGGGCATTATTTTGTTCTTTTGCGCGCAAAACATGTAACAGCGAGACCGGATGAGCCTCGGCAGGGTTGCCGCCGATAATGAAGATGGCCTTGGAGTTGTGGATGTCGTTGTAGCTGTTCGTCATCGCGCCATAGCCCCAGGTGTTTGCCACACCTGCAACCGTGGTCGAGTGACAGATACGGGCCTGGTGGTCCACGTTGTTCGTGCCCCAATAGGCGGCAAACTTGCGGAACAGGTACGCCTGTTCATTGTTGTGTTTGGCTGAACCGAGCCAATAAACGCTGTCAGGCCCGCTTTCCTGACGGATCTGCATCATGCCGTCGCCGATCTCGTTGATCGCCTCTTCCCAACTGATGCGTTTCCACTCTCCGCCTTCTTTTTTCATCGGATATTTCAGGCGGCGTTCGCCATGGGCGTGTTCGCGAACCGACGCCCCCTTGGCACAGTGTGCGCCTAAGTTGAACGGGCTGTCCCAACCGGGTTCCTGCCCGACCCAGACGCCGTTTTGCACTTCGGCAATGACTGTGCATCCGACCGAACAGTGGGTGCAGACGGACTTGATGTTTTCAACGGCCTGATTGGCCGCTGTCTGGGCGCTGGCTGGCGTCACGGTTCCGCCCGTTACGCTGATCGCGGCCAATCCGCCGATCGTTAACCCGGACCCGCGCAAGAATGCGCGGCGATCGACGGTTTTCTCGCCGACCTGGGACAGGATACTTGTCCGCTGGGGGCGTCGCGCAACCCCGTTGGTCTTTTTCCTAAGCATGTTTTTCCTCCCTTGCACGCCATATATTCATGGCTGGCTTGGTACTCCCAAAACCCGGTGTCAGAGCCTCACGCAACCGTCGACCGGGTGGTGACGTCGTCCGGTTCAGAACCGGGCGCTGTCCAAGTAGGCGCGAGTGTGCGCGGTATCCTGAATGCGGGTTTCATCCACGGGCTCATGCGCCGCTTCGGCTTTGTCGCTCAGGCTGGCTGCGGCGACGGCAGCAGGCGCTGCGGTTCCGGCCAGTTTCAGGAAGTCGCGGCGGGATGTGCCGGTATCCTTGGTCTTGCTCATGGGATCCTCCTTTCCCATTTGCGATGTAGCGCCCATTCGGGCGCTGGCGAATGGCAACGCATCACGCTGCCGTCATTCGGAACGCTTCACGCTCGATTTCCATGAATATCCGCCCGGCAGTACCGACGGAGGCATAGAGAACCGAGTTTTCGGCAGCTTCCAGATCCGAATAGAAATGCACCGCCCAAGGGGCGATGTGTTTTCTCCAGAACAACTTTTGATCGCCTAATGACGCGGGCGCACCAAAGCGCCCCACTATCATGCCCCCCATCATCTCCATCAGCGAGGCAATGTTGTCTTCGGGCTCGAACACGTTCGGTGCACGTGTGATTCCACGCGCGACCATGTCGTTTCGCAGTTGCGCCAGAGGCTTTTCGTTCAAAAAGCCGGTGAGGTAGAAACTGGCATAGGGCAACAACTCCCCACGTCCCAATCCGATAAACAGGGCGTTGAACTCGCGTTCCGCTGCGGCTGGCTTGGTCACTTTGGCGACACGCGCCATCGATTGAATCGCTAGCCCCAAATCCGAGTCGTCGCCGCGTAGTCCTGCGATCTGATTCAACAGAATCTGTTCGGGCGGGCTAGCAAGCAACACGCCAAGAAAGTTGTAGAAATCCGCACGCGTCCGGTCTTCGGCGGCTATTTCCGGAATTTGCGCAGTCTTGGCCGTCATCAGGTTATCCTTCAAATTCGAACCGCATTCGGCGAGGGGGAGGTGCGGCGCTCAATCTGTCTTCTGTGCCAAGATCGCTGACTTCTGCAGGAGGCTCAGCAGCGAGAGCAGGGGGTGAGGGTTCGACGTCATCAAAAATCGTCGTTTCGACCACTTCATCGACATCCGGCATTTCCGTTTCTTTTGATGCCATAGCCTCGATATGGGCTATCATGCCTTTTCCGACCTGATATGCCGTTTGGATATTTTCGACAACCCGCGTCGTGTCAGTGAAATCTTCACCATAGTCAACCAATCCGTCAACGTTCGCCAGAACCGGGTTCAGCCGCCACAGTTGCCGCAACGCACGACGGCGAATGCGGTCGGGAACGGCACGTGCCATAAAACCTGCGATGTCATCACCCGGCTTTAGGTGGTCCGGGTCGGGCAGGTCCAGCTCGGCGAGTATTTCGGGATCGCTTCTATGTTCGAGTTCCGCTTGTTGCTCCATCCTCGCCTGGGTTTGCAGGGCAACACGCTCCGCATCTTCCTCTGCCAGAACAGCGGCTTTGCGGCGGGACCAGAAATCTTGCGGGCGACTCATTGCACGATCCTCCGTGGCGCGCGGTAGACGTCCGCGTCTTGTCGTATTCGAGCGTCGCCCTTGCCGTTCTCTACCATATCTACCCTTTTTCTGTCGCGCCGCCGTTTGACGAATGCCTCATCGCGATGGTGTTTCAGGGTGAAATCTCGAACCCAGGCGATCAACCCCTCGGACATCGGTATCTTTTCGACGATTTCTTCGCCGGTGTCGGCATAGTCCTGTCCTTCGAATGGAGAAGCCGTGGCCAAAACAGCGTTCAAGACGCCGCTTTCGTCGCCCTCGTCGCGCAACACCAAATAGACTGAAGGTTGACTGTCGGCCAGATTGACCTTGTAGGCCTCGGTATCGGACGTCCAAAGCGTCAGAGGCAACGTGGCGGCATGATACTCGATTGCATCGCCCTCACGACGCAACTCGACCCAATTGGCAGGACCAGCGCCGGGTAGAACCGCGACCGCGCGCCAGTTCCACTTGGCCCACCGGGTCACGCCTGGTGATTTCCGAACGACTACGCCCAGCGGCATTTCAATGTGATTGGCGGCCTTGGCCACGTACTCCTCCCTGGAAGGCTCTCCCCATCCCTCCATATTGTGAACTATGGTACACAAAACAGCGCTGCGCCAAGCCCGGAGAAAAGATTATTTTTGTGTTCACCATTATTTTATCAACTAAATAACCAGCTCTGTGCTGCTGGCTTGCAGAAATTTATGAACTATAGTGCAGAAGGAGCGGCGGCCTGTCTGCCTTGATTCTTACTGACTTGCTGGTCGAACGATAGGTAGAGAGACAGTTGGGCTGGGTTTGTCCGAGGGGAGGACATGAAGAAAACACTGCTTTTGTGCGACTGTGCCGGAACGCAATCGATAGATGGGGATGCGCTTTCCAAGTCTTGTGGCGCAATGTGCTCGCGCGTTCATTCGGCGCTTTGTACGAGCGAACTGGCCGCCGCCGCCGAGCTAATGCAACAAGACACGGAACTGTTTATTGCTTGCAGCCAAGAGAAGGTGGTTTTTCAGGAACTGGCGGAAGAACTCGGTGCCGATACCGTCGGCTACGTGGATCTGCGCGATCGGGCAGGGTGGTCGGATGAAGGTGCCAACGCGATGCCGAAAATGGCGGCACTAACTGCCGAAGCCATGCTGCCTATTCCAACAACGCCCAGCCGGGATGTCGTCAGCGAAGGAGTCTGCCTTATCGTCGGGCCGGGCGACGTGGCTTTTGACCTTGCATTGCGGTTGTCGGATTGTTTGACCGTCACTGTATTGGTAACGGACAATGCAACACCTGTGTCGCGGGCATTCGATGCTGTACGTGGAAGGATCAGGCAAGTTCGTGGCGCACTTGGTGATTTCGAGTTGCGCCTTGATGCGATGCAGCAACTTTGTCCTGGCGGGCGTGACACCTTTGAGTGGTCTGCGCCGCGTGATGGTGCCCGATCGCAATGCGACATTGTGATCGATCTGACGGGCCAACAGGCCCTTGTGCAGTCGCCTCAGAAACGCGAGGGATATCTCCGGGCCGACCCTCGCGATGCTATTGCGGTCGCTGGACTGGCTTTTGAAGCGGCGCAACTGGTCGGGACATTCGAGAAACCCTTGTATGTTCGTCTTGATGAAAGTCTTTGCGCTCATTCCCGTGCAGGGCTGTCCGGCTGTTCGAATTGTCTCGACATTTGCCCGACCGGGGCGATAACCGCAGCGGGCGACCACATTCAAATCGATCCGATGATTTGTGCAGGATGTGGTGAGTGTGCAGCGCTTTGTCCGTCGACTGCAATCGCCTATGAAGATCCTCCACTCGCGTCGCTCATTTCGCGTATACAGATTCTGGCACGCACCTATCGTCAGGCTGGTGGCTTGTCGCCGCGCCTGTTGGTGCATGATGGGTTTGGGGGCGAGATGATCCGACTGGCGGCCCGGTTCGGGCGCGGGTTGCCAGCCAGTGTGATCCCGCTTGAGCTGGGCGTCGTGTCCGGTTTTGGACATGCAGAGATGCTGGCAGCTCTAGCGCACGGATTTGCGCGTGTGGACGTATTAATGTCTCTAAAAACGGAACGTGATGCCTTGCTGCGCGAACTCGTATTGGCGCAAGCAATTGCAGGAGAGAACGCAGTAGGTTTGATAGACGAATCCGACCCGGACGTGCTGGCGGAGATTTTGTACTCTCAGCTTGTGCCGGTCCCTCTATCCGCTCCGGTTTTGCCACTTGGCAACCGTCGCCAGATTACTCGACTTGCCGCAAAGGCGCTTAATCCCGATGCGCCCGATCCATTGCCGCTGCCTGAGACGGCCCCTTACGGCGCGATAACAGTCGACACCGACGCCTGTACGCTTTGTCTCAGCTGCGTGTCGTTGTGCCCTTCGGGCGCACTGATTGACAACCCGGACAAACCACAACTGAACTTTCAAGAAGATGCCTGCCTCCAATGCGGCATTTGCCGGACAGCGTGCCCGGAGAAAGCGATCACGTTGGTGCCTCAACTAAACCTAATGGATGCTGCTCTGTCACAATGTGTTCTGAACGAAGAGGAGCCTTTTACCTGCATCGAATGCGGAACACCTTTCGGGGTGGCATCCACAATCGAGCGGATCATGGAAAAACTGGCGGGCAGCCATCCCATGTTCGCGTCCTCGGAACAAGCGCGCCTTATCCAGATGTGCGACGATTGCCGTGTTCAGGCCCAATTTAACAGCAAAAACAACCCGCTCACCGGCAATCCTAAACCGCGGATTGTCACTACCGAAGACTACTTCAGCAAGCGCAAGGATCACTGAGTTTGCAAAGGCGCGCCAAGATCTGCAGCAGCAACCACGCTGACAAAAGCGAGAATCGCTTCCAGTTCGGATTGGGTAATCGTTACTGGATGGATTGGTGGCGGACGTCCGAGATCAAAAGGCGACGTTACCCCTTCGATCTGGGTAAAGGCTGGATGCGGATTAAGCGCATAAAACTGCTGAAATCGCGTGGACCAGTCAGGCAATGACCGCAACACTGCGAATGAGGGTGTCGAACCAAGCCCGTTCATTCGGTTTTCCGGCCCGATCACATGGCAACGACCACAATGAGTCAGAGAGAGTTTCGCGCCAAGTTGCGCATTGCCTTCGAAATCGGTTGTTTCATCAATGGACGCAATATCAATACTCGCGGCAAAAGGGATGCCGTCATGAGGCCGATAACTCTCGACTGTTCGTTTGCCGATGTCGGACAGAAGCCACTTCCGAAATCGTTGCTGACCCGCTTTTGCTTCAGTTCTTAAAAAATAAAGCGTGCCGCCACGCTGGAACACGGGGTCCCCTGGCGCTTCAGTGACGATCAACATCGGTCCGTTTGAGTCTGCAACAACCTTAACGCCGGTCTTGAGGGAAAAGCGTGGAAGAATATATTTCAACAAACCCGATTGAACAACTTCATCAGGTGCAGACAATCCCAATACCTCCTGCGACCAAGAGGGGCTGGCGTAGAGCATCAGGCTCAGGCACAACGGGGCAAAGCGCATGGAACAAGCCTAGAAGGATTTGGACGAATGCGTCAAATGAACAGTATGAGATGGAGACACATGCGATGAGTTGTGACTACAACATGTCGATGCGAAAATTCCTCAAGCAGGTCGGCGTGACCAGCCAACAGGCCATCGAAGAAGGGCTGCGCAAGGCAGGCAATCCGTTGGGCAAGAGCTTTGAGGCCAAGGTTGTGCTGACCATCGAAGGGCTGGAAGTCGAGCATGTTGTGACGGGCCAGATTAAGGATGACAACGCATGAGCATTCGTGATGCCGTTTTGGCCAACCTCAAGAAAATCACCGATCCAGTTTCCGGGCAGGACATCGTAAGCGCTGGGCTTGTTCGCGCGCTGAATGTCGAAGGCGATACCGTACGATTCGTTCTGGAAATCGATCCCAAACAGGCCGAACGGATGGAACCTATCCGTGCCACGGCCGAGCAGGCGGCAAAAATGGTCTCGGGCGTCGAAAAGGTTTCGGCCATGATGACCGCACATTCTGAAAAGACGCCCCCGGACCTGAAACCAAAACCGAAACCGTCCCAATCCGGGCCGCAGGCAGTGCCGGGCGTGGATCGCATCATTGCAGTTGCTTCAGGAAAGGGGGGGGTGGGCAAATCCACGGTTTCGGCCAATCTCGCCTGTGCTCTGGCCGCGGAAGGTCGGCGAGTTGGGTTGTTGGATGCCGACGTTTACGGTCCTTCGCAGCCGCGGATGCTGGGCGTATCAGGCCGTCCGGCAAGCCCTGATGGTAAGACGATTTTGCCTCTGCGAAATCACGGTGTCACCATGATGTCTATGGGATTGATGGTGAATGAAGGCCAGGCCGTGGTCTGGCGCGGTCCGATGCTGATGGGCGCCTTGCAACAGATGATGGGTCAGGTGCAGTGGGGCGCGCTTGATGTGTTGATCGTCGATTTGCCGCCAGGGACTGGCGATGTGCAACTGACACTCAGTCAGAAGTTCAAGGTGGATGGGGCAATCATCGTTTCCACCCCACAGGACGTGGCCTTGATCGACGCCCGGAAAGGGATTGATATGTTCCGTCAACTCAAGACGCCGATCCACGGGATGATCGAAAACATGTCAACTCATATCTGTTCCAATTGTGGATATGAAGAGCACGTGTTTGGTCATGGTGGCGTTGCGACCGAGGCCAAGGCGCTGGATGTGCCGCTATTGGGGGAAATCCCCTTGCACCTCGATATCCGGATCGCGGCGGATGGTGGGGCCCCCATTGTGGTCAGCAAGCCTGAAAGCCCACAAGCTGACGCATTCAGACGTATCGCCCGCGATCTGATCGCAAAAGGGTACGCATGAATCAGCCGGTCTTTCCTCCCTTGCTGGCCGGTCATCCCGTGCGGGGTGGGGAAGATCCTTTTGATCGTGCTCAGGCCCTTGCCGAACTAGGCTGTGATTCGGGCACCGTGACCTATAACATCCAGGCCGACTTATTGCGGGTGGCGATTGTTTTCGCGCCCGAAGTTCCGCTGAGCGACGCAATGGCGATGCTACCTCTATGCGCTGTGGGGTTCCAGAATGCCCTAGGCGTGCAAGCGCCACCAGAGGTGGCGGTTCACCTGAGTTGGGACGGGCTGATATGCGTCAATGGAGCTACTTGCGGGTATTTTCGCGCCGCGGCCTCCACGGCCGACTCTGAACAGGCACCCGATTGGCTCGTGATCGGATGGACCTTGGCCTTGATGCAAACTGACTCGCCGGGTGACAAGCTTGATAATACTGCGCTTTATGATGAAGGTTGCGCCGAAGTATCTCCTGTCGGGCTGATCGAAAGCTGGTCGCGACACATGCTGACCTGGCTCAATCGATGGCAAGAGGACGGCAACGGCCCCTTGCACGGCGAATGGATGGGACTTTTGCGCGGCATCGGCGAACCGGTCACTCAGTCAGGGATTCACGGGATATTTGTTGGAACGGACGAACGGTTCGGTATGTTGATCCGGGAAGGAGCCGACACTCATTTGTTACCGATGGAAACAGTGTTGGAGGGGAGGGAATGAAACTCGCGCGCGCAATCCATTTTGATGAAAGCGACCTGAATGTCTTTCATTCCCCGGCGCGCACCGGTGAGTGGTGCATCTCGGGTGGCTTCGAGTTTTCGAACTGGTCGCAAGCCGATCTGGAGGGTAAGGCGAAGCAGGCTTTTTCCAATGGTTGGCTTGGGCTAGAAACGTTTGGGCGCGTGACGTTCGTTGCAGTGACCCAAGTGGAACAGACCGAGTTTGAGCGATTGATCAAGGGACTGGCCGACTACTTCGTAAGTTTTTATGGCGCACCGTCCGTCGAAGCGGCACTGGATGTCGCGCGCGATGAAATCGTGTTCATGGCCGATCTTTGTGACGACCACTCTCCAAACACCTTGCTTACGGTCGCCCGCACATTGGGAGATGCTGGAGTTCATGAAACTTACCGCGTAATTACTCCTCAAGAGGCAGAGTTGGCGGCATTTGCAGTTCATGGGATAATGGACGACTGAGTTTTTCCAGGGGACGCGGCCTCTCTTGTCCTGTAGGTAATTCACTCCCTCGTTTAGTGTTTGGGAGCAATAACGATATGGCGGTTGGTGAGTTCAGAGAAGGTCTTTGAAAGCTCCATACTGGCCCCGTTTAAACATCAGGCCTTTGCCGGTGCGGTACATGACCTGCTCTACCTCTCCGACTATGATCAAGTGATCTCCTGCTTCGTGCCGGGCGTTCAACCGACAATCGAACCGGGCAAGACAACCCGATAGCAAAGGGGTGCCGTTCGTATCCGGTGTCCAAGTGGTATGAGTGAAATCGAACCCATTGCGGGCAAAACGAAGCGCCAGACCCTGCTGGTCTTCGGCCATGACGTGAATGGCATACCGGGTTGATGTACTAAATGCTTCGAACCGGTTGGAGTCCTTGCCCAGACACCAAAGCACCAGTGGTGGTGTCAGGGAAACCGAAGAAAATGAGTTGACCGTTATTGCGACCTGACCGGTCGGTGCTGCCGTCGTGACGACTGTGACGCCGGTTCCAAAACAGCCCAATGCCTCGCGAAAGGCAAGGGTCGCCTCCGTGCCGGGAACAAAGGTTTTTTCAGTCATCGCGCGCGCTCGTGTTCCTGAGTCGGTCCCACCTGCCATGCCTTGGGCAGTTTGTCCATGCAAGCAGGGCGCGCAAGGCGCCTTTACGTCAGTTCAGGTCTTCGAGCAGGCGACCGTGTTTGCGGGTCTCAGCAATCACATCGCCAAAGGTCTGCATGCCGCGGGCCTGAAGCATGGGAAGCATCCTGACCAGCACCTCTGCCGTAGCTTGCGCGTCGCCCAGCGCAGTGTGTCGCAAAGATTCTGGAATCGCGACGTCTAGCCGGTCGCACAGAGCGTCGAGTGTATGAACCTCGTTGGCGCCAAATAGAACGGCGGAGAGTAGTACTGTGTCCAGGATCGGATGATCCCAGACGACCTCCATAGGTTTCGCATGCCGACGAAGAAAGGCCATATCGAAAGGTGCATTATGCGCCACAATTACTGCATCGCGAGCAAAGTGATGGAAGGCTCGGCCAGCTTCGACGATATCCGGCGCGCCCCGAACCATTGCGTCACTTACTTTGTGCACCTTGGTGGAAGCAGGAGGGATTGGTATTCCGGGATCCACAAGTGTATCCAAACTCTCTCCCGAGATAATCCGTCCCTTCAGGATCCGGACAGCCCCAATTTGCACGATTTCGTCTTTGTGCGGTAAAAGGCCGGTGGTTTCGGTGTCGAACACAACAAAGCATAAATCAGCGAGACGTCGGTTTTCAAACGCCTCATCAAGATGCGATTCCAGCAGATCGAAATCATAGACCAGCGGGCGTTCGGATTCGGGCGATATTTGCGCTGTGGCTTCATCAAAAATCAGCATGTATCCAGGCGCACTCCCAAGCGGTTTCATTCGCACCGCGTAAGATTGCGTTCCGTCTGTACCGGTCAGAGTGCAGGATACATCCCTACCTGTCTTGATGAGTTTCGCGTATGCCGCCTCCAGTGCATCGCGGCGCAGGTAGTCAAACAGGGATGCGTTTAGGCGAGGAGGAGCGATTTGCGCCAACACCTCGGCAGCCTGCCCGTCATAGAGCACGATATGGTGTTTTGGGCTGGCCAGAACCATGGCCACCGGAATTTCGGTGAGGAGCGCGGTCAAGCGTTCCTTTTCGGAGGTCAATCGCGCAGTTTCAGCAGCTACGGCTTCGGCGGTGTTCATGGCCGTCTCGGACAGAACGCCGGCAAGCCCGGCGGCGGCCGGGGCAAGATCACCCAGATAGCGGGCGTTATGCATATCCAGATCGGTGGCCACTCCGGCATACGCCCGCGCCCGCATCTGCGCGGACAAGCGTTCAATCGGCTTGGCGACATTCTCGTCGAATAACAACCAAACCCCGACAATCAATCCCAGCAATCCAAAGGCGACGAGCAACCCACTGAAGACGAACGCATCCAGCATGTCCGGTGCGTTTGCTCGGCTATAGCCCAACCACAAAGCGGCGCCGGTCACGCTCAACCCGCCCAAAGCGAGCAGGCAAAAAAATAGAAACACGCGAAGTCGCAGGCTTAAGTGGGCCATCACTGCTGTATCTCGCACGTCGCTGAAATTACCAAATCAGTTTTGTCCGCCTCTATCCAGTTGGCATTCAGCACCTCTCCATCAGAGGCGAACTCAACACCATCGGAAAGGTCTGCCCGACGCAACTGGTTGCAATCTACGGCTATAGGCAGCTTGGACACCGGCGCCCAGCGGCCGAAGAAATAGAGATCGGCAAGGCGTTGACCAGGGACTTTTAAATTTGTTTGAACCGAAGCTTCATCGACTGCGGCAAAGCGTACGACAAATGGTGCCAAATATGTCCAGGGGCGGTAGACCGCACGGCTTTCGACTTCCTGCACGACTATCATCTCTTCGGGAAGGGCGGCGCGGGTTCGGTCGTACCAAGAGTATTCGCTGATGATCGTTACGCCGATCATCCCTAATCCTGCGGCCACCGGGGCCAGCCAGCGCGGCAAACGGCCTCCGGTCGCACGGTTGAAGATCATCACCAACCCAGCGATGGCAATGCCCGCAAAGACCGTTGCAATCAGCTCCAGAAACATGGCTTGTTCTCCCAATCCGTCTTGTGTCAGCTCAGCATGCTCTTGCCGTGTCCGACCGCTGATTGCATGGTTTTTACCACGACAAAGGCGTCGCGCAGATGACTTCGTTCAAAATCGGACAGGTCCGCGGGAACCAGATAGTTATTGGGCTCGACGCCTTTTCGCACCAGTGCCGCCTGGTGCTCAAGCCGGGTTTCCGCAATCAGGTCATAGGCATCAAGAAGATCGCGTGCGCCGGACGAGCTGAGCACGCTGGCCGCTTCGGCTGCCTTGAGTCGCGCACGAGTATTCACCTCAGTCAACTTTCCCTGCAACGCATAGACCCGCCCAAGGTCCACCACGGGCACAACCCCATTGTGTTTGAGGTCGAGCGTGTTGCGGTGCTCACCCGACCTGATAGTAGCAAAACCGCGCAACAGACCCAGCGGCGGTGTGTGTTTCAGTGAATTCGCGATCATATGGGCCACGAAGATCGAATTTCGGCTGGCCGCTTTCAGGGTGTCAGTCTGCAGGTCGGAAAACAGATCGAATGTACCGCCGATAGGGCGCAGATCGAACATGACAGACGCCAGCATTTGCGCCTCGGGGTTGGGTTTGGCGATCCAGCCGGCGAAGTAGTCTTTCCACACGCGCACAGGCTGACACCAGCGCGGGTTCGTTGCCATCATGTCGCCGGGGCAGAAAAAATAACCACAGGTATTAAGGCCACCAGACACGAATTCCGCCAGCGCCTTGAAATAGGGCATGTCTGCGTCTGTGGCGGCATCATCCAGCATAATGCAGTTGTCCTGATCTGACACCCCGGTTTGTTCTTGCCGACCTTGTGAACCGCACGCTAGCCACAGATATGGCACCGGCGGCGGGCCGAACTTTTCCTCGGCCAGGCTTAGCAGACGGCGCGTGGCGGTATCGGCGATATCCGTGATCAGGCGCGTGACAACTTCGTGCCGGTTGCCGCCTGCCACAAGTTGTACCAGCAGGCGCGGAATTTCGGCGGTGACTTTCGCCATTTCCTCTGCGTTGGTCGCCCGTGAGATGGCACTGACCAGCTCCGCAGAACTGACCGCCTGGAAACGGGTTAGATCGGTTTGGGTGACCATACCCACCAATCGACCACTCTCAGTGATCGGAATATGTCCGATATGCCTTTCCATCATTGCGTGCAGCACATCCGAGCCGATGTCGCTTGGTGACAGAGTCAAAGGGTGTGGAGTCATGACCTGAGAAATGGGTGTAGAGGCGGGCAGCGCTTCTGCCACGACCTTCCCGGACAGGTCCCGTACCGTTACTATGCCTTTCAGGGTTTCTTTCTCGGTGATGCAAATCGAGGAAATTCCCCTGTCGCGCATTATAAGCGCTGCGTCTTGAACGGGTGTCTCGGGTGGGCAGGTGGCGGGATTTCTCGCCATCAAAGTATCAACCGAACTTGTTGCCAGACTGTCTTGTTGCGGTTTCGGGCTTCGCGCGCGGTTGAAGAACTTGGCAAATACTTCGTGTTGGGCAATCAGATCATGAAACAGGTTCGGCGGTAGCAACAGCAGAACGGAATGTGTGTCCGCGCGGGCGCTGGTAACTGCCTTGCCATCGCGCAAAAGCCCGCGTTCCCCGAAAGAATTACGCATGCCGAGGTGAGAGACGACGACACCATTCTCATCACTGATTTCGATCTGACCTTCGTAGACAATGAACAACCCCGGCAACGTCTCGCCAAGGTCGTAAACGGCGAAATCGGTTTCGACCTCCCATGCGTCTACCCGTGTTGCGATTGTCACCAGCACGTCGGTCGGTAGCGCGTCATAGGGGTGTACCGATTTCAGAAACCTGATGATCTGTTCTGGTGACAAAGGCATTAGGGCAACCTTGAAATGAAACGGAAAGGTCCCGCCCGGAATAATCGGGCGGGACCATCGGGTCAAAGAGGGCAGGCCTCATACGGGAGGGAACCAGTCCAGAGGCCCGACACCTCAGTGATCCTGCGCAGCACCCGCACCACGCGGAATGCGCACGCTTTCGACCAGGTCTTTGATCTCCTGCGGGGTATCTTTGGTCATGCCGGCGACCACATAGGCCACGGCAAAGTTGACAGCCGCACCGATGGCGCCGAACGAGGTCGACTTGACCGTACCCAGCAGCGGGTCGGCATCGGTGAAAGAGTTGGTGTCCGGAATGAACAGCCAGCCCTTGTGCAGGAAGATATAAACCAGGGTCACGATCAGGCCTGCCAGCATGCCTGCGACAGCGCCGGTGTTGTTGATGCGGGTCGAGAAGATCCCCATCATCAGCGCCGGGAAGATCGAGGCGGCAGCCAGTCCGAAGGCCAGAGCAACCGTTTGCGCGGCAAAGCCCGGCGGGTTCAGACCCAGATAGGTGGCAACGACGATGGCGACGGCCATGGCAATCCGCGCAGCCAGCAGTTCGCCTTTTTCCGAGATCGACGGGTTGATCGAACCTTTGATCAAATCGTGGCTGACAGCCGAAGAGATAGCCAACAGCAGACCTGCGGCTGTCGACAATGCGGCGGCCAGACCACCAGCGGCAACCAGACCGATCACCCAACCTGGCAGGTTGGCAATCTCTGGGTTCGCCAGAACCAGGATGTCGCGGTTGAAGTTGGTCAACTCGTTGCCGACCCAGCCTTTTTCGGCTGCCTTTGCTTGCATGGCTTCGGAAGCATCGTTGTAATACTGGATCCTGCCGTCACCATTCTTGTCTTCCCAGCCAAGTAGGCCGGTTTTCTGCCAGGTTGCCATCCAGTCATAGCGAGCGTCGTTCTCGATCTGCTCGACCGAGACGGCTTCGCCGTTGGTACCGTTGGGCCACATCATATCAGTGATATTCAGACGGGCCATGGCGCCAACAGCCGGGGCGGTCAGATAAAGCAACGCGATAAAGACCAGCGCCCAACCTGCCGACCAGCGTGCGTCGGCCACTTTTGGCACGGTAAAGAACCGCATGATGACGTGTGGCAAACCTGCAGTACCGATCATCAGAGACAGGGTGAAGAGCACCATGTTGAAGGTGTCGGCATGATGAGCGGTATATTCGGCAAAACCGAGTTCGCTCACGATTGCGTCAAGTTTGGTAAGAAGCGGCTCTCCGCCCGCAGTGTCGCCGAACAGGCCAAGGGCCGGGATAGGATTGCCGGTCAGTTGCAGCGAGATAAAGATCGCCGGAATGGTGTAGGCGGTGATCAGAACGCAGTATTGGGCGACCTGGGTATAGGTCACACCCTTCATGCCCCCGAACACGGCATAAGCAAAGACCACACAGGCGCCGATCAACAGACCGGTGGTATTGCTGACCTCAAGGAAACGACCAAAGGCCACGCCGACACCAGTCATCTGACCGATCACGTAAGTCACCGATGCGACGATCAAGCAGATTACCGCCACGATGCGCGCAGTGGGGCTGTAGAAACGGTCGCCGATGAATTCCGACACAGTAAACTTGCCGAACTTGCGAAGATAGGGAGCAAGAAGCAAGGCCAGCAGCACGTAACCACCGGTCCAGCCCATCAGGAACGAGCTGTTATCGTATCCGGTAAAGGCAATGAGGCCTGCCATTGAAATGAACGAGGCCGCCGACATCCAGTCGGCTGCAGTCGCCATACCGTTAGTGACCGGGTGTACACCGCGACCGGCGGCATAGAATTCTGATGTGGAACCAGCGCGGGCCCAGATTGCGATGCCGATGTAAAGCGCAAAGGACGCGCCCACAAACAGCAAGTTTATGGTAAACTGATCCATGGCGGCTTACTCCTCTTCGACGCCGTATTCGCGGTCGAGCCGGTTCATCCGCCAGGCGTAGAAAAAGATCAGGGCCAAAAAGACCAGGATCGAACCTTGCTGGGCGAACCAGAAGCCCAGATCGGTTCCACCTACGGTGATTCCCGATAGCATCGGGCGCAGCAGAATGCCAAACCCAAAGGATACCAGCGCCCATATGATGAGGCTGACGATGATGATCCGCACATTGGCTTGCCAATAACTCTTGTCGGCTTCGGCCGTCTGTACGGAGTTTGTAGTACGATCCGCCATGGCGGTTCCTCCTTGCTTCCTCCAAGGCTGCCCGCTGAGCGGACAAACCCTCTCCACGTGCCTGCCGCCGTATCAAGACGATCAGACATACCATTACCGGTCCGCCTAGGCGGTTGATCCGGTTAAATACTCAAGGGGGAGGGGTGGCGTTAACCGTCCCCGGTATTGCTCGCTTAGTCCATCGCCCCCTTGACGATGGTTGCGAGGCCCTGGGCGATCTCGTCTATCCCGCCCATGGCGTCAATTTTCTTCAGAAGGCCCTTGTGTTCATAATAGTCAATCAAGGGCGCGGTCTGCTCATGATATGCGCATAGTCGGGATGCGACGGTTTCTGCGTTGTCATCCGCGCGGCGGCTAAACTCCGAGCCGCCGCACTTATCGCACTTGCCGTTTTCGGCTGGTTGCTTGAAACTGTCATGATAGCCTTCGCCACAGCCGGCGCAGGTGTAGCGACCGGAAATGCGCTTGACCATTTCGGCGTCCTCCACCTCAAGGCTGATGGCTGCGCCAATCTCCTGTCCGGTCTCAGCAAGCAACGCATCAAGTGCCTCGGCCTGCACAGTAGTGCGTGGGAACCCGTCAAGTATAACACCTTGGGCGCAGTCAGGTTTCGCCATACGGTCACGCAGGATTGCGATGACGATCTCGTCGCTCACCAGATCACCTGCTTCCATGACAGCCTTTGCTGCCAATCCTGCCTGTGTCCCGGAAGCAACCGCCTCGCGCAGCAAATCGCCCGTCGAAAGCTGCACTAGACCAAATCTTTCTTCCAGCATTCGCGCCTGAGTTCCCTTTCCGGCGCCCGGAGGGCCGAGAAGGATCAAAACGGCGGGAGTGGTTGTCACAGCCGTGTCCATCACATCCTCACTTACTGGCCCGATTTTGAATCAGGTCTTCGACCACTGAAGGATCGGCAAGTGTCGAAGTGTCGCCCAGAGATCCGAAGTCGTTTTCTGCGATTTTTCGAAGAATACGGCGCATGATCTTGCCCGAACGGGTCTTGGGCAGGCCCGGGGCCCATTGAATGACGTCCGGACTGGCAATCGGTCCAATCTCGGTTCGGACCCACTGGCGCAATTCCTTTCGCAGTTCCTCGGAGGGTTCGCGGTCATTCATCAGGGTGACATAGCAATAGATGCCTTGCCCTTTGATCTCGTGCGGATAACCCACCACAGCTGCCTCGGCCACGGCGGCATGGGCCACTAGTGCGCTTTCCACCTCGGCGGTGCCCATACGGTGGCCCGAGACGTTGATCACGTCATCGACCCGACCGGTGATCCAGTAATCGCCATCGGCGTCACGCTTACAGCCGTCGCCAGTGAAGTAATAACCTTTGTAGTCGGCAAAATAGGTCTTTTGGAAGCGTTCGTGATCACCCCAGACGGTGCGCATCTGACCAGGCCAGCTGTCTTTGATGCACAGCACGCCCTCGACATCGTTGCCCTGTATTTCCACACCCGATTGAGGATCGAGAACGACAGGCTGGATACCGAAGAATGGCTTCATTGCCGACCCTGGTTTCATCGCATGTGCGCCTGGCAGTGGCGTCATTAGGTGACCGCCGGTCTCGGTCTGCCACCATGTATCGACGATCGGGCATTTGCCCTTTCCTACAACCTCGTTGTACCAGTTCCAGGCTTCGGGATTGATCGGCTCGCCAACTGTGCCCAAGACTTTAAGATCACTCAAATCGCATTTCTCGACAAACTCGTTACCCTGGCCCATCAGGGCACGGATCGCGGTGGGCGCGGTATAGAATTGATTCACTTTGTGCTTTTCACAAACCTGCCAAAAGCGCGATGCATCAGGGTAGGTTGGCACACCCTCGAACATCAGCGTGGTCGCGCCGTTGGCCAACGGGCCGTATATGATATAGCTGTGACCAGTCACCCAGCCTACGTCGGCAGTGCACCAGTACACATCGCCATCATGATAATCGAAGGTGATTTCATGAGTCATTGACGCATAAACGAGGTACCCGCCGGTAGTGTGTACCACTCCCTTGGGCTGACCGGTTGAACCAGAAGTATACAGGATGAACAGCGGATCCTCTGCACTCATCTCTGCCGGCGCGCAATAGTCGTCTACTTCAAGCGCCATTTCATTATAGTCAAAATCACGACCCTCGATCCAAGTCGTCTGGCCGCCGGTGCGCTTGACCACGAGGCATTTCACGGTGTCCTTGCAATGTAACAGGGCGGCGTCGGCGTTGGATTTCAAGGGGGTCTTGCGGCCACCGCGCGGGGCCTCGTCGGCTGTGATAATCACTTTGGCGTCACAGCCGTTGACACGGGCCGCCAACGCATCCGGGGAAAAGCCGGCGAAAACGATGGAGTGGATTGCGCCGATCCGCGCACAAGCAAGCATTGCATAGGCGGCTTCTGGGATCATCGGCAGATAAATCACCACGCGGTCACCCTTACGCACGCCCATAGACTCCAGAATATTGGCCATCCGGCAGGTGCGGCGGTGCAATTCGGCGTAGGTGATGTGCTGGGCGTCGTCGGTCGGCTCGTCCGGCTCCCAGATGATCGCAGTCTGATCGCCGCGGGATTTCAGATGACGGTCAAGACAGTTGGCAGACACATTCAGTGTGCCATCGGCGTACCAGTTGATCGAGACCTTGCCAAAGCTGTAGTCAACGTCCTTTACTTGGGTGTATGGCTTTATCCAGTCAACACGCTTGCCCTGTTCACCCCAGAAAGCGGCTGGATCGGCGATCGAGGCGGCATACAATTCGGCATATTTTTCCGCGTTTACGTGCGCACGTGCTACGGTTTCGGCAGATGGCGGATAAACTTTGGCTTCTGAATGAGCAGCGGCGTTCATTCTTGGGCTCCTCCCTGTCACTGAATGTTCCGGGACCGTTTTCGCCCGCATGGAGAGCATTGTCGATCCGGTTCCTACCCTGCGACGGATAATAGTCATATCTGAAAATAAAGAAATAACTTGCTGTAATCCAATGGTTTGTGTGTAAATAAGTTTTTCCACAGCGGTAAAATAGTAAATTTTTGGCAAGGAAATTATCATAAAATCCTTTGTTTTCAATTGATAGAGAGTCAATGACACGGGCTTGGTTTCAATCCTCTCTCGCGTCATGGCGGCCTTCCGCGCGAAAATTACCTTGACGGGTCGCGCGACATTTTGTTCCCGTTTGCGCTCGCGGTTCAGGTGAACCGTGAATTCTGGGTGACGGGCCGTCAGGAGCCCAGGGGTTGGCAGTCGTGAATGTTGGCGCTAGCTTCTCTTGCAAGCGGCCTGCCATGAGGTTCGCGGTCAAGGGAGAGATCATTATGAACAAGATGTTGAGCGGAGCGGCCGTTGCCGCCCTGAGCCTTGCTTTTGTCACCGAAGCTGCAGCGACCGAATGGAACGTTTCGGTTTGGGGCAAACGGCGGGCTTTTACCGAACATGTTGAAAAACTGGCGGAACTGGTCAGCGAAAAAACCAGCGGCGAGTTCACGATGAATGTAAGTTACGGAGGCTTGTCTAAACCGAAGGAAAACCTCGACGGCATTTCAATCGGGGCTTTCGAAATGGCCCAGTTTTGTGCCGGCTATCACCGCGACAAGAACCGGGCGATTACCGTGTTGGAGTTGCCGTTCCTCGGAGTGAACACCCTGGAGGAGGAAGTAGCGGTCAGCCATGCGGTCTATGGGCATCAAGCCGTCAAGGACGAGATGGCGCAGTGGAACGCGCAAATTCTCATGACCTCGCCGATGCCACAATACAACCTGGTTGGAACCGGCGATCCGCGTGATGAGCTCGCGGAGTTCGACGGCATGCGTGTTCGCGCAACTGGTGGACTGGGTCAGGCATTCGAAGCGGTTGGTGGCGTGCCCACCTCGGTTCCAGCGACCGAAGCTTATAACGCAATGGAATCTGGAGTTGTCGATACAGTAGCCTTTGCCCAACATGCGCATCTTTCGTTCGGCACCATCAACAAGGCCGACTGGTGGACAGCCAATCTGAATCCAGGAACTGTCAACTGCCCAGTGGTGGTGAATATCGAAGCCTTCGAGGCGCTGAGTCCAGAGCACCGCGAAGCACTTGAGAGTTCGATTGATGAGGCGATTGCTCACTATCTTGCCAACTACGGCGAACTGCTCAAGAAATGGGATGGCGTGCTGGAAGAAAAGGGCGTCGAGAAGGTGATGATCTCGGACGAGACGATTGCAGAATTCCGTGCCAAGGCCGCCGACCCGATCCGGGATCAGTGGATTGCCGATATGTCGGCGCAGGGTCTGCCGGCGCAGGAACTCTATGATCTGGTGCAGTCAACGCTAAGCGATCAGCGCGGCGGAAGCTGATTCTATCGACCGGGCCCTTGTGCCCGGTCACTTCAATCGCCCATCAGGAGAAAACGAGATGGCAGGACATGCCACGGTACTGGAGGATGACAGCCTCCTGAGCCGTTTGGATCTGGCCCTATTGCGGCTTGAAAAGTTAATGGCATTGCTCAGCGGCATTGGCGTGTTCTGCCTGATGGTTCTTGCGGTCGTCTCTGTTGGTGGACGCAATACGATGAATGCGCCGCTGCCCGGATACGTGGACTGGATCGAACAGGCAATGCCGCTAATTGCGTTCCTTGGAATCTCGTTCGTACAGCGAAATGGCGGTCATATCCGGATGGATATCCTTATCGCGCGACTGCATGGCCGCGCACTGTGGTTGTTTGAATTGGTTTCGGTTGTTCTGATCCTGATCCTGATGATGGCGCTGGTTTGGGGCAGTTGGGCGCATTTCGACCGGTCCTTTGACTGGGGTGCACCGCTGTGGAGCCGTGATAGCTCGATCGATATCGGCATTCCAATCTGGCCAGCCAAGCTGCTCGCCCCGTTAGCGTTCTCAGTCCTGTGTTTTCGACTGCTTTTGCAGACATGGGGCTATGGCCGCGCATTTGTGCGGGGTGTGGATAGACCCGTTGCAGTTCCGCTCATACAGGACGCGGCAGCGCAGGCAGCAGCCGAGGCCGAACAGTTCGAAGGGCATGAATAAGCATGGACACCATCGAAATCGGTCTTTGGGTCACCGGCTTTCTTCTTGTCATGGTCCTCACGGGGATGCGCGTGGCCTTTGCCGCAGGGCTGGCCGGGCTTGTCGGACTAATCTGGATATTCTGGGCCAAGTTCGGGTACGATCCGGACCGGTTCGGTAAAGCGGTTACGGTCGCAGTCAAAACCGCGGGGCAGGTGCCTCATTCCAAGGTGGCATCACACACACTCAGCCTGATCCCTACCTTTATCCTGATCGGGTATCTGGCCTATTATGCCGGGCTGACCCGTGCGATGTTCGAAGCGGCCAAACGTTGGATTGCCTGGGTTCCGGGGGGATTGGCGGTTTCAACCGTGTTCGCCACAGCCGGATTTGCCGCCGTGTCAGGCGCATCCGTGGCCACGTCGGCGGTGTTTGCGCGTATTGCGATCCCCGAGATGCTGAAGATTGGCTATAACAAGAGGTTCGCCGCGGGTGTCGTTGCGGCGGGTGGTACTTTGGCGTCTCTTATTCCGCCTTCCGCCATTCTTGTGATCTACGCCATCATTGTAGAGCAGGACGTCGGGAAACTGTTACTTGCCGGATTCATCCCCGGCGCCTTCTCGGCGGTCATCTATGGCACATTGATTGTCGGCATAGCCTTGGCATTCAAGTCGGTAGGTCCACCAGTTTCCGGTTTTACCTGGCGCGAGCGTTTTGCTTCGCTTCCTGCTGCGATGCCGATTGTTCTTGTGATCGTCATCATCATCTGTTTTGTCTACAACCCGCTTGGCGATCAGGCTTGGGGTACGCCGACCGAAGGCGGTGCAATCGGCGCTTTCATAGTGTTCTGTTTTGCGCTCTGGCATGGGATGCGCTGGACGGAACTGAAATCAGCGCTGCTGGAGACCGCCAAACTAACAGCGATGATCTTTTCGATCATCTGGGGCGTTCTGATCTATGTTCGGTTTCTTGGCTTTGCCGACTTGCCGGGAGCATTTTCAGACTGGATCACCGGCTTGACGATGTCGCCGATGCTGATCCTGATTTGCATCCTGCTGGCTTATGCGGTTCTCGGCATGTTCATGGATGCCATAGGGATGCTTTTGCTGACCCTGCCGGTCGTCTATCCTGCGGTCATGGCGCTGAACGGAGGTGAAGCAGTCAGCGCTGCGGACAGTACGTTTGGCATGTCTGGTCCGATGTGTGCAATCTGGTTTGGCATTCTGGTGGTGAAGATGGCCGAGTTTTGCCTCATCACTCCACCCATTGGCCTTAACTGCTTCGTAGTCGCGGGCGTGCGCCCCGACCTGAGCGTTCAAGATGTGTTCCGCGGCGTGGCCCCGTTCTTTGTGGCGGATGCCGTGACCATCGCTTTGCTGGTCGCCTTCCCGGGAATTGTTCTTTATCTGCCGTCTCTGGCCAGTTAGGGCAAGGGGACCAGCCCTGTTGTCTACAGGCAGATATTCTCATAATCCCACACGGTGATTGCAACGCTTTCTCCGGCTTCGCTCACGCCCACCTTGCCCAGCGGATCGAAATCGCGGAGCAGGCCGAAATCGTGCCCCGTAGCGTGCTCCAGGTCCTTGATCCGGACCTGGAAGGTTTTGAACTCGCCGAATTCAAACCCTTCGACTGCTTCGACGCGTCCACGTTCGGACAACATTCGGTGGATCAACTGGCCCTGAGACAGGATATAGGCCGTCGCGTGTAGGCGCAGGATGTCGCCCTCTTCGGGCGCTTCGGCCAACATTGTTACCACCTTGAAGAATTCCAGCGGCACGGGTGCGCCTGTGTTGCCCAGAAGAGGCTCGGTTCCAGATATGATCGGGCCACTGAACACGTTCGCGCGAAAACCGTGAGTGCGAACGTTATCGAGGATGTAGTCTTCCAGTCCCAACCACATTTCGGAGTTGCGGTTAAGAAGGCGATGCTGCGGGCTGCATACAGTGTAATGAAACGTGTCCGCGTCAGCCTGTTCCGCGGTTTCGCGGGTATCACCCCAATTGGTTGCTGCACGACGTATCAGGTGGCCCCGGTCAATATCGGCATGGCCATAGGCTTCGGCATCGAGTTGCTGGTTGGCTGGAATGCGCAGATCCTTGCGCCATGTCGTCGACCTTCGCTTGATCCTGATGGTTTGTTCTCCATCGATGTTCAGGGCGGTCAGCAGCGGCCCCTTGAGCGCAGCACTATAAAGCACGCCAAAATGCTGGTAGCGCAGTTCGTGCTGGCGTTCAGGTGTCGCATCGCTTGGTGTGCTAAGCGGAATTTGAGGGTTGAGCTTGGGTAGGGGCACTGGAACCACCTGCAGGAAATCAGGGTCATATCCACCGCGCCCCGCAAAATGGTTCAGATCGTGACCAGCGGGTGCCTCGTCAGGGATTGCCGCGACACTGTGAACCTGTCCGGCTACACCCTGATCCAAAAGGGCGGTCAGGGTGCTGACCCGAACGGCACTGTTGCCGATGCCGAACCGACCGGCAAAGTGCAACCCCACCAGTTTGCCGCTGTCGAGGCTGATGACCGGACTGCCCGAATTGCCACCCAACGTTGTGGCGTCGTGACCAAGCCGGGAACTGCTGTCGGCCATGCTGGCAAAACCGGGGGCAAAGCGTTTTACGTCGTAGAGCCCTTTGAAATACCGCTCCATCTGGGCGGCGTTATTGCGCGAGTCCGAGGCCGGATAGCCAATAACGGCGATCATCTCGCCATCTTCGGCATCCTTGATCGCGCGCGGCAGAGGCGCGAGAGAAATACCACTTGCGGCGTCGGGTTTGTCGACCCGCGCCAAGGCTACATCCGCCGAAATGTCGTCTGCAATATAGGTAAACTTGCGGATTGGAATGGTCTTCGAATTGTCCCCCCCGGCGCCGACTTCCTCCAGAAAATCGATAGCCGCACCATAAAGGATGTTGCCAGGGCCGAACTTGAACACGCCATCGCCCAGAAAAGTCCGGCGGGCTACGATCTTGGCCACATGCCGGTTGGTAACGATCAGCAGGCTGCCATTGTCTTCTTCGTCGATGATCCAGCCTGTGCCACCCCATGCCATGTCGTGATTGCGGAACTCGATACGACCTATCGAAGGGATCATAGGCTCGATGTTGGTGATCTTGATATCCGTACCGGGGGCGAAATCGCCGCCTAGCTGGGTTTTCCCCTCAACTGCGCCGTTTTTGATCAACAGCGGGGGGCGGCCAACCGCTCGTACAATGGCTTCGAGCATCAAGTTCGAATGACCGGCGGCCTCAAGTTGCGGCGGCGTGCTGTCAATCATCTCTATTGCTGTGCTTTCTGCAACCAGCCCCAACTCTTTCAAGACCGGAGACCCATCGTTGATGGCCTGCTTGATCTTGTCGAAATTCCAACGGGTCCTCAGCCCCTCCAGACGGTTCAGGCTTTCCTCTTCAGCGCGGTTGGGCATTTCAAGTCTCCTTGGATGAAAGAAGTCAACGGAAAATGGTTTCTGGAGGTACCTCGTGCAGGACGAGCACCGCTAGTGTTGCAGCCTGAACGAGGGGCAGTTCATCTTTTTGCAGAAGTTTTAGAACCTCTGTCCGTCCGTGGCTCCGTTTGGCAAACGCGGTAAGGTAGGGCCGTCGCAATCTGCGCCGAGCTTGCGCACCGTACCGGTCGCGTGGGGCAAGCAGCCACAACAGCGCTTCGGCACGATCCGGTGTCCCCAAATGCTCTGTCAAAGCAACGGCTTGGTGATCGGCAGGGATGTCCGAAACCCAATCTTCGGGTGGGAGCGAGGCATAGGACCAAAGGCCATTCACGTTTCGCCGCCACCGTTCCGCCGCGTCGGCGAGCGCAGGCAGATCACGGTCAGGACGGAAGAAGGCGTAACCACCGAGTGTTTCCGCTGCCAGCCCCGCATTTGCCAGTGCCTCTGCCGTGTCCGAGGCGTAGGAGGATAGCCCGGAAGCGATGTTGTTCAGCCCTTGCAGTTCCGGCGCGACTAAGTCCCCGATCTCTCCGAACAACTCTCTCAGGTGCGCAAGCTCGTTCTGAAGGCGCGCACCACCACGGTCAAACATTTGGTCGAGCCGGACAAATTCGACCAGTGGCGTGGCATAGGGATTGAGCGGCGCAACTCTGCGCCCTTGGGTTTCAGGTTCTATACCATTACTGGAGGCCAGATTTTGCTGCACGCCCAGATTGGCGCGCAGTCGGTCGGCACGATCAAGTGTGCGCCAGGCCAGTTCTTCGTTGCCGCCGGCAACGAACGGAAATATCAAGGCGCGTGTTTCGTCGATAATCCATGGGAAGGCGGCGGTTTCCCGTACAGACAACAGCATGAAATCCAGCGCGCACCCTGTCAGCATCGAAGCCTGCCGCATGTTCGCGCACTTGCCCAGCACCTCGTACCGGTCCTCCGACTGTAACCAATCCAAGCATTTCTCAAATCTGAACTCAGCCCATACTTCCAATAGAAGGCGTGTCATGGGCGGGCTGACTCTTTTTAGCGCGTCGTGAAAAAACGGCATCGGCAAAGCGCCAAGGATCTGGCTCGCCAGCGTCCACTGTCCGCTGCGCCATGCATAGGCCATCGTGATCAACCCAGCGTCGCTGGCCAGTTCATAACGTTCGGGAAAAGCGCTTTGCATGATACCGGGTATTTCACGCAATTCGCCTTTCTCCAGCATGATTTCGACATCCTTGATCGCGCGATCGTCCACTGGATAAGTCAGGTCGGCATCAATGGGTTTCACATATGTCGACCGCATTTGTTGAGGATCGAACGCAAGTTGCGGCTGCACGTGTCTGGCATCCAGAGGCGAGGAAGCGACGCCGCTCCAGAAATCTCTTCCGAGCTCTTGTTCGAGATTCAGGGCGAAATCTTCCGGTTCCAGATGGTCGTCCGCTTCGGGCAGAACCTGGTCCTGTCGTCCGAAATCCGATCGTTCCTGTTTTGCCTGACGGATTGCGTCACTTGCACGCGCGGGCAACTCGGCAAGCATATGGTCGTCGAACTCTTCAGCCAAAGCGCGGCCAATCTGCGGTATGTCCACTTTCGGTTCTCGGCACATCTGAAGCCGGTGATAGAGCGCAGCAACCGGATTTATCCCCTTGAACCATTCCGCGGCTTTTTGATCGATCTCGCGGGAGGTGTCCGGGAATTCTTCATAAATCAGTTTCAGAGTGGCCGCCCGGAGATCGCTACGATGCAGAATCCATGACCCCTCTCTCCGTACCAGCCAATGGTGGCGGCCCAGCTCTTTTAGAATGTCTTCGGCTTCTTTCTTGCTTAGCTCAAATCCAAGTGCAGGGGCGACTACTTCGCGCAAGGCGCCCACATTTATCCGCTGCAAGACCAAACCCTTGAGTGCCACTTCACGCAAAGTACGCGGCACCCGACTGAGAATGGCGCGATAAAGATAGCCTTCGATCTGCGCGCCGCTGGCATTCGCCGGCACGTGCAGGTCAGGTCGTGCTCCCATTTTCAGAGACTTGCTGGCGAGGACCAGGCGCAGGGGAATTCCTTGCGCAAGTTCCAGGATCGGAGCCCGTTGGGCCGCGTCGACGCCACGTTGTTCCAGCATGCTGTCAGCCACCGGATCTTCGAGCCCCGTCAAATCGATGCTGTCTCTGTCGACCCGGGATTGCGCGGGGACGATGGATTCCTTGCGCCCGGCTGAGATCACACAAATCGGGCACGCAGCGAATTCGGCCAGTCGATCGAGATGTTCAAACAGGCGGACGACACGGGAATCAGCTCGCTGGCGCAAGACCTCCAATGTATCGAGCAGGATAAGGATCGTACCGTCAAAGCTGGACAGGGCGCTTCGGATGGCCTGCATGATCTCCCGAGACCGTCCGCGTCGAGAAAGGTTCTCGGTGTCTGCCAGCGTTTCGGCCCGTTCGAACCGCGCCTCGCGCAGTTGCTTAGCAGTATATGGCAGGCCGTTTCCGATTTGACGGGATATCTCGTCGAAAAGGGCGTGATCGTCCTGCACATTCAGCGAAGACCGGTCGAAATCCAGTCGCAGAATGACCATGTCACGTTGGCGAGCCATCTGTATGACACGCTCCAAAAGATAGGATTTCCCAATTCCGGGCAGGCCTGAAATATGCAACGTGCGTAGTTTCACTGCGGTCTTTCGACTTGGGTGGTCTTCCCTTGTTGCCCAGCGGTCGGGCGAGGCCATCCAGCTATCAATCTTGCCTAATTCATCTTCGCGGCCGAAAAAACCACCTGATAGGGCCTGCTCATTGGCTTGTACCTGAAGCAACTTGTTGACTGTCCCTCGCAAGGCAGCCACCTGTGAATAACCCGGCGCTTGCGGTCCGCTCCGATCCAACACTTTAATCAGGTCCAGCAACGGTTGCGGGTTGTCGGCTTTGACGATCAGATCAGAGATCGCCTCGGGCGAGTATTGGGCCGCGCCTGTCAGGGCTAGCTCCACATCGGTTGGGGATTTGGCATATTCGCTACTGGGCGCAAAAGGTGAGGGTTTGGACAGTACTTCGCGGCGAACGCTGTTGCGCATGGTCCAGAGATCCTGAGACTCGTCCCGCTCCACCGTGCAATCCGGGCGTAAGAGGCTAACGATATCCAGCATTCGGTTCGTATCGGCCACCAGTTCGTTGCCGCCGATCTTCAACAAGATTGAAACCGGGTTGAATGCACCTGACACCGCCGCGACCCATCGCAGCTTTTCCAGTACGTCACGAGTTCGCGGATCAGCCTGCATCATGAACTCCAATGTCTTTTCTCGCCTCTGTGCGCAACCGTTCGGCGACGAGCGGAAGATTGGCGATAGCAAAGCGGTTCATTTCCGCCGGAATTCCCTGCAAGGCAAGGTCAACGATGTGCCCGCACACATCAGGTGTCCATTTCAACGCCAATGCCCTGACCATCAGACCAACGCAGTCTTTGACGTCTTTTCGCAGGAACGGGCGGATATAGTCGACAAATAGCTTCGGTCGCGGATCGACTTCCACATTGTCCAGATTAGTTATGGTGCGGGCACGCAAATCATAGGTTTCGAAACCGGCCAGGATCAGCCGCAAGTTCGGAGTATCCAGAACTTCTTCAATCAAGTGTTCCAGTTGATATCGGGTGCGGTCGATCAACCCGCTGTCGGGATTGTCAAAGTAAAGCCAAACGGTCTCGTTCCTTTCCGTGGCGATCCTGCTCAGCTCGGAGACGACAGTGCGGATTCTGTCGTCTTCATGCGCGGTGCCGGTTGTTTCGTCTGCTGCGACGCCGGGCTGGGCTTCTATTGGTGCGCTGCCGCCCAATGCTCGGCGGTTGAGGCTGGCGGTCAGATCACCTTGTTCATATCCAGGCTGCATCCTGACGATGCGATGTCGGGCACCATGGATCTCCAGAAAACGATCAAGCAGAGTATGGCTGAAATTCAACCCCTGCCTCTCGGCAATCTTTGTGCGTTTGATCCAAACGCCACGAAGGTTCTTGTCTTGCCTGTCCAGGATCGCGGTCAGTGCGTCAAAGAAATTGTTTCGCCCGATGACAAAGTGACCATCCAGATCATCGCTGAGTGACCAAAGTCTGCGTGGCGGGCAATCCAGCTTGATCTGCGCGCAGAAATCGTCATTGGCGGCAAAATGCTGAAAGGGCACCAGTCGGCGGACATTGTTCCATCGCCCCTGATGCAGGCCGACAAAATTGAACTGGCGGTCAAATCCGGCTCCACCGGAAGACCCGCCATGCGTTTTGATACTGTGAAGGTGGCGCGGTTCGTCCAGCCTATCTCGCCGGAGTTTTCCCACTGCAATCCCTTTTTCGGCGCCCTCCGGGAAATGAATCAGAACAAAACTTTCCGTACCCACCCAATTTGGCAACGCGTTCGGCAATGACATGTGTCCGAGAGTGCGACCAAGCGGCGAACGTATGCGCAGCAGAACCGCATCGCACATCGTAGTGGCATCTCCATCACCCGGAAGCACACCGTTCTTCTCACTGTCGAGGCAGGGCGCAACCCAGACCGGTCGGGCTTTGTGTTCACTGCCATCGGACAGCAGTACGCTGACGTCCGAGATCGTGTCCAAATCGAACTCGCTTGCTGCATCCGGCACGAAGGCACCCACAACATGGGCCGAAGTGAGGATCAGTCTCGGCGAAATGAGTGCGCCACTTCCGAGAACCTGATCGTGTTTCAGAACCCGGCACCGAAACGCCTTGGCGCCGCTGGCGAATTCGCCGATACGGTCGATGTCCAGATCATCAGCGTCAGCAGGGGCCAGGCTGGCCCCGTTGATCGGGACGTGCTCCACTTGATCCGCCGGATCGTCGGCCAGTGGAAGTGGCTCCAGCCCTCGACTGCGTAGGGCGGCAATGAACCGGCTCATCAGCTTCTTGTCTACCAGACGTCCGACGATCAAACCGGCCACTGCCGTTCCAGGCATCGATTGGGCCACCATCCGAAACGTGTCGATATCCCCAATGTGACCTGCCGACTGGAACACTTCCTCCACGGTTTGGTTCACCATGTTCGGGTGTTCCTGCATCAAGGGTTGCAGTTGGACGGCCGTCAGTGTTTCCGTTCCAGCCATGGATATAACTCAGCCCGCACCGATGGCAGCCGTAAGTGCAGGCTTGCCGGATAGTGCATCCTTCAATTCTTTGCCGATGTCGTCGCCTCCAGCAGTGCTCTCCTCGCCCAGCATCACTTCCGCGCGTTTGCGGGCGCCGGCGCGATAGCGCAGCCACAGCATTTCCGAGGCATAGTCTGCGAGCTCAGTTGTAAACTCGGCCGCAGCCGTTGGGTCCGAGTTGACGAGCTGTGTCAAAAGCACATTCGCGCTGGATTCCACACCAGCTTTGCCCAGTTCAGCTTCCGCAACAGCCTCGTGGCCAGTAGCCGACTGCGGCAAAGAAGCATCCAAAGCCGTTTTTGCATCAATAACACCCGCGCCAAGATCCGTGGCTCCGTTCCAGACAGATGGCTTGCTGAGGTCATTCGTGACGCAAGCCACCCACATCGACTGAACAGTGGTTCCAGCCGCTGCCGCTTTTGCTCGCAGCGTGGCTCGGCCACCGTGCCGCGCGACCCAAAGCGCTGCGACACCTCCGGCCAAAGAGGTGGCGAGTGTCGTGCCTTGCGCCGCTTTGATGCCCCAGTCGTGATCGATCGCCTTGTTCTTGGCTGCTCCCCACACATGCTCGCCCGGGGCGGACAGCGTTACTTGCGGTCCGCGACCGGTCCGCGCCCAAGGCCTCAGATCCGGACCCACAGCGGCCATCGCCGTGGCCAGCCCGAAATCCGAATAGGCTGCCGGAAAGATCACGTCGGGCCAGCAATTCCCTGCAGCGCAGATCACCACCAGCCCGCGCTCCACCGCCAACCGCAGAGCCCGTTCGGTAGAAGCGACACGCATCGGCCCCCCTTGCGCCATGACGATGACATCTGCACCATTGTTGATGGCGTGTGCAATCGCTCTGGGCAGGGTTCGCTGTTCGAAATTGATGACAGACCTGATTGCTCGGATAGGCATCACCATCGCGTCCGGGGCTGAGCCTGTGATTGCGCCCGGGCCGCTGGTTTTGCCGTTCATGTCTGCGCCCCCGCGCGATGCGACAACCGACATGACCAAAGTGCCATGTCCGGGATGTTGCAGCAGACTGTCGCTGAAACGATCAGACGCATCGGTGCCGCCTTCAACAAAATTAATCTGGTGGGTCAGATCCAACACGCCTTCAAGCTCTCCGTGCGTGGAATACCCGGTATCGATCACTGCAACCGTCGAACCCGCCCCACGGCTGTGTTGCCAGGCCAGCGGCGTACGGACCAGTTTATGCACCCAACCGAACGTTTGCGCGCTGCTGCGCGGTGTTGAGCACGAGAACAACCCGGCCTCCGTGGTAACCGCACCTACCGAGACAGCGCCATATAGGCTTTCGGGCAGAACCGGATTTGCTTCGACCGCATCCAAGGCACTTCGCAAGTGGCGAGTAAATGCAAAGGCAGTTGTTTCCCGTCCTGTTACATCGGTGTTTGGAAACTCGGCAAAAAAGAACTGATCCCTGTCACTACCAAACGCGGTTTCCACGATTGAGTTGGATCCTGGCACCGATTGCTCAATTAGTTTTTCCACGTCTTTCGAATTGGATTCTTCCATAAAGACCAATTCAACAACAAGAGGTGCGCCGACGTCCGATGCCTGCGCGCGAAGCGTTTCCAGAAGTTCCTGCATGGTAATATCCGGTATCGAAATGAAACAATCAGTACGGGTTACGATAACACAGATTTCCCTTCAATTCACCCTGCGCGGATGAATGCTTGGAAGACGTTAAAACAGAAGGCCGGGCAAGGAATCTTGCCCGGCGCAAAAAACGAGATTGTTCGACCTTTAGCTTTTTGCCCGCATCAGCATCCCGAACAGATCACGTGGATCGTCAGGGTCGGCCAGCATGTCCAGTGGTTCATAGAAATTCGTGCCACCAATAGCACCTTTGATATAACGAAGGGCCGAGAAATCCTCGATAGCAAATCCCACGCTGTCGAACAGGGTGATCTGCCGGTCATCATGACGCCCTTGTGCCTGGCCTGTCATCACCTGCCACATCTCGGTAACTGGGTGGTCGGGTTCAAGGGCCTGTATTTCCCCTTCGATCCTGGTTTGTTCGGGGTACTCCACGAAAATCTTCGAGCGCAGAAGGATATCGCGGTGCAGTTCCGTCTTGCCGGGGCAGTCGCCACCGATGGCATTGATGTGCACACCGGGGCCGACCATGTTGTCGGTCAGGATCGTGGCGTATTTCTTGTCGGCGGTGCAGGTCGTGATAACTTGCGCGCCCTCTATGGCCTCTTCTGCTGTCTTGCAACTCACCACAGTCAGCCCTTTGCCAGCCAGATTGGCTGCACATTTGGCGGTTGCGTTCGCGTCGGTGTCATAAAGACGAACCGTGTCGATACCGCACAAGGCCTTGAAGGCAAGGCACTGGAACTCGGACTGCGCTCCGTTGCCGATCATGGCCATTGTTGTAGCGCCTTCGGGTGCCAAATACTTGCCCACAAGGGCCGAGGTGGCCGCCGTTCTTAGCGCGGTCAGCATGGTCATTTCGGTCAGAAGGATTGGATAGCCAGTATAAACGTCAGCCAGCAGGCCAAAGGCGGTTACCGTCTGCAACCCCTCGGACGTGTTTTTGGGGTGGCCGTTGACATATTTGAACCCATAAGCCTCGCCATCCGAGGTGGGCATCAGCTCGATCACCCCATGTGGTGAATGGGCTGGGATTCGCGGAGTTTTGTCGAAACTTTCCCACCGTTTGAAATCAGATTCGATCTGGTCGGCAATTTCAGAGATCATCTGTTCGACGCCGATGTGATGGATCAGCCGCATCATGTTGTCGACGGATACAAAGGGTACGAGGGCTTTGTCAGAAGGTTGCATCACGCACTCCTATCGGCGGGCAAGGTGGATGCCGGCGATCATGCAGCGGACCGATCCGCCGGCGGTTTCGATGGTGGGAACCGAGAGGGGCAGCGGCGTGGCGCTGGCCTCGATGATGGCGATCTGATCCGGCGTCAGCGCGGCAAGCGCGCGCGATGAAATCGCCAGAACCAGCCCGTCGCGCCCGATCAGCTCGATTGCGTTTCCGGCAAACTCCGTGATCTGATCATGTGTCAGGTCGATGACTTTGCGCCCGGTCTCTTCCAGCCGGGTGCAGATCGTCGCGCGCCGCTTGGGATCGGTGATCATGTCCAGACAGATCATCGCATAGTTGGTGCCGATCCCCATCAGGACATTGGTGTGATAGACGTCGCGGCCCTGCGCGTCGCGCGCCTCGAACGCGATGGGTTCATAGTTGAAATGGGTGCAGAACCGCTCCAGCAGCACCGGATCGGCGCGGTGGGATTTGACCGTATAGGCAATGCGGCCCACGTGATCCAGTACCATGGCCCCGGTGCCCTCCAGCGCCAGATCGTCCTGTTCCAGCCCGGAATAGTCGATCACGTCCTGAACCCGGTAGTCCTGTTTCAGCATCTCGACCACGTCCGCGCGCCGCTCGCGCCGCCGCGACGGCACGAACATCGGATAGATTGCCACATGCCCACCCGGATGGGTCGAGAACCAGTTGTTGGGAAATACGCTGTCGGGCGTGTCGCGATCCCCGTGATCGTCAAAGACATGCACGGTCACACCGGCCTCGCGCAGTTGTTCCACGGCGCGGTCATGCTCATCCCGCGCGGCGGCCGAGGTGGCGGCGGCAGAGCGGTTGGCTAGCGTCTGGAACGCGTTGTCGTCGCGCGTCTCGGGGTTCGAGGCAAAGGCATGCGGCCGGATCATCACCACGGCGGAAGGGGCTTGCAAGGACAGCATCAGAAGCTCCGTGTCGGGCGGTCGAAGATGCGGCGCCCCATCAGCGACGCGGCCAGATCGACCATCAGTTTCGCAGTGCGTCCACGCTCATCGAGGAACGGGTTCAACTCCACCAGATCAAGCGAACAGACCAGCCCGCTTTCGTGCAGCAGTTCCATAACCAAATGGGCCTCTCGCTCGGTGGCACCGCCGGGAACTGTGGTGCCCACGGCGGGCGCGATGGCGGGTTCCAGGAAATCCACATCCAGCGACACGTGCAGGATGCCGTTGGCGTCGCGCACGCGGTCTAGGAACGCCATCAACGGCACCTTGATGCCATTCTCGTCGATGCTGCGCATGTCAACAAGAAATGCATCGTCTCTCTCCAGCGCCGCACGTTCGTGCGGATCGACCGAACGCAACCCAATCATCCCGACCCGGTCTGTTGGAACGGGCGCCGCGAGGGCAGGGAAGGCTTCGAACCCCGGTTGACCGGTGAAATACGCGACGGGAGTGCCGTGCAGGTTGCCGCTTCCAGTGCTGTCCGGAGTGTGAAAGTCGCTGTGGGCGTCAAGCCATAATACAAAAAGCGGGCGTTCCGTAGCCTTTGCATGCGCGGCCATTCCCGCGACGGTTCCCATTGACAAAGCATGGTCCCCGCCCATGAAGACCGGAATACCTCGGCCTGCGGCATCTTGTGCAGTGCGTGACAGGGATCGAGCCCAGCCCACGCATTCCGGCAGAGCGAACAGGTGCTCATGCTCGGGCATATCCACGGGATCAGGTCGGATATCGCCCTGGTCGATAACTCGGTGACCCAAATCTGAAAGTGCCTGCATCATACCGGCAACGCGATAGGCATCGGGTCCCATCCGGCAGCCCTGACGTCGTTTACCCGCGTCCATGGGGACGCCAATGAGAAGTAGATCGTTGTTTTTCATGCCCTGATATTGTTCCCGAAGCGGTCTTGCCGGAAGAGAGCAAAATGCTCAAAATGGAACCAATCCACTCATAACGGAATATCAAAATGGACGATCTGGATAGCCGGCTTCTGAACGCGCTGCATCGGGATGCCCGCGCTTCGCTATCGGAACTGGCTGAACAGCTGGGTGTGACACGCACAACGATTCGAAGCCGGATGCAAAAGCTTAAGCAAACCGGAGAAATCGTGGGGTTCACTGTTCTCACCCGTCGGGACGTAGCACAAAGCCCGGTACGCGGGTTGATGATGCTGGGGATCGAGGGGCGCGGAACCGAACGTATCATGTCTCGAATATCTGCAATGCGGCAAGTGCGGACCGTGCATTCGACAAATGGCACCTGGGATCTGATCGCCGAGATTGGCACTCAAACACTTGAGGAACTGGATGAGGTCATCTTCTTTATCCGGCGTATGGATGGTGTGACGCGGTCAGAGACGAACTTGTTGCTCTCAACCCGGAAAGGACGAGTCTGAACGGGTTAAAAAGCGAAACTGATTGCAATATTATGCAGTAAAATATGCCCGTTCAGCTTTGCTTATCCGAAGCAGGTCTTGAGGTGAAATCGGAAAGACATGACGCGGTGTTCCGGCAGCAGCCCAGACCACGTCGAAACCTGTCAAGCGAGGATCGAAAAACGCCCGGATCGGGGACAGGTGTCCGACAGGGGCCACGCCGCCAATTGCAAACCCGGTTTGAGCGCGAACCAAAGCGGCGTCGGCCTTTTCAAGTGCCTCACCGGCAGCATTCGCAGCATTTTCCGGGCTGACCGAGTTTCCTCCGGCGGTCAGAAACAGAAGGGTGTCTCCGGAGCGTTCGCCTTGGAACACGATCGATTTGACAATTTGATCCAACGCACAGCCCACTGCGTTTGCAGCGTCTTGCGCAGTGCGGGCGTTGTCGGTCTCGCGGATTTCGACTGGCAAGCCAGCCTGTTCCAAGGCTACTCGGACACGTTTTAGGCTTTTGCTCATGGTTTGCCCCGGTTGACCGTGGAACGTTCACTGCGCATTCTGCGTCAATGGAAAGTCGCGAAATACGCTCGGGCCCGATTGTGGACCATATCCTGTCGCTGGAAAAGAAGGTTTGGCAAGCATTGGTCGAGGGCGATGCCACATCAGATCGGGCGCTGCTCAGTGACGACTTCACCGGGGTCTACCCGACTGGGTTCGCAACAAGGGACGAACACGTCGGGCAGTTCGCTGAAGCACCAACAATGGCTGAATTTCACCTGAGCGCTGTTCGCTTGCGAATACTGACCGGTGATGCAGTTTTGTTGTCTTATCGTGCTGACTATCGGAGACCCGGAAATGCTACGGCGGAGGTCATGCTGATCTCTTCCTTGTGGGAACGGCGAGCCGGGAAATGGATCAACACTTTTAGCCAAGACACGCCTGTCGTTTGATTGACCTAAATCTGGATCGTTTGTCCCATTGACCTGATCGCGACCGGGTGCACAACCTGCGCCTATGACCGATACACTTGCCATTACCCGCTTGCCACGTCCGTTCGACCCTTCACTCGGGGCCGAAGCGCGCGCTTCCATACCCGAGCTTACACCCGAACAGGGAGATTTGATCGCAGGCGCTGCCGGGACAAGCCCATATCTCAAGGGCCTTATCGATCGCGAGGTCGAATGGATTGCGCCGGCGTTGGCAACCCCCGACGCGGCTTTAGCAAAGATTTTTCAGGGTGTTCGTACCTTGCCTCCTGATCAGTTGAAGGGCGGATTACGGCAGGCCAAGCGCAGGCTGGCTCTTCTGACAGCTCTGGCCGATCTGTCGGGTGCATGGTCGCTCGAAAAAGTCACCGCGGCATTGACCAATTTTGGTGCACTAGCTGCCGATGTGGCCGCCAAGGCCGAGATTGCGGCATTGATTCGGCGCAAGAAACTGCCCGGCATGACCGAAGATGATATTGAATCTGCGGCGGGTATGACCATTCTGGCGATGGGAAAGATGGGCGCGTATGAATTGAATTACAGCTCTGACATCGACCTGATCGTGCTTTTTGACGAAACCCGGTTTGAACCTGATGATTTTTTCGATGCCCGGCAGAGTATGGTGAGGGCGACACGGAATTTTTGCGCGGTTTTGAGCGAGAAAACCGCTGATGGCTATGTCTTCAGAACCGACTTGAGGTTGCGGCCAGATCCCGCGGTCACACCGGTGTGCATCGCGATGGAGGCGGCAGAACGGTATTATGAAAGCCTTGGCCGAACCTGGGAGCGCGCCGCATATATCAAGGCGCGCCCATGCGCAGGCGACGTTGCCGCCGGAGAACGGTTTCTGGAAGCTTTGCGTCCCTTTGTCTGGAGGCGGCATCTGGATTTTGCGGCCATTCAGGATGCCCACGACATGCGTTTGAGAATTCGCGAAAACAAGGGAACAGGCGGTGCGTTCTCTATTCCCGGCCACGACATGAAACTCGGGCGGGGTGGCATACGCGAAATAGAGTTCTTCACTCAGACACGGCAATTGATTGCCGGCGGACGCGACCGCGACCTCAGGGTGCGCGGAACGGTTGACGGGTTGGCAGCGTTGGCGGTCAAAGAATGGATACCACAGGACGTGGCCTACAAACTGACGGGTCATTACCGGGCTCATCGCGAAGTGGAGCATCGAATTCAGATGGTTCACGACGCGCAGACACATAAGGTCCCCCAATCCGAAGACGGGATAGAACGGATCGCCTGTCTGATGGGGATAAATCGCAGCGATCTGGTCAAGCATTTGACGCAAGGGCTGACCGAAGTGCACGAGTTGACCGAAGGGTTTTTCGCCCCTGGGTCCGGTGCTGTGCCTGCGCCTGTGGATACTTTTCAGTTCGATTCAAATGTTCTGGCGCGCTGGCCAACCTATCCGGCACTCCGGTCGCAGCGGGGCGCTCGAATCTTCGAAAAACTGAAACCTGAGATTCTGAACCGCCTGTCAAAGACGGCTCGGCCTGACGAGGCGCTTGTGGCGTTAGACGGATTTCTGTCGGGTCTACCGGCTGGGGTGCAGCTCTTTTCCCTGTTTGACGCCAATCCGCAACTCATCGACCTTTTGGTCGATATCGTTGGCACATCGCATGCCTTGGCGGGGCATTTGTCTCGCAACTCTTCCGTTTTTGATGCGGTGATCGGTGGAGATTTTTTTGCAGACTGGCCGGGCAAGACTGCCTTGCAATCTGAGCTGGTCGCGGCGCTGACGGCGGAAGATGACTATGAAACCCAGCTCGACATGGCGCGCCGCTGGTGCAAGGAATGGCATTTCAGAATCGGTGTCCACCATCTTCGCGGTCTGATCGATGGCGCGACGGCAGGGCGCCAGTATGCCGATCTGGCGGATGCGGTGATCTCTGCAATACTGCCATTCGTCATGACTCAATTCGAGGCCAAACACGGTCCCGCACCAGGGCGCGGCCTTGCGGTGTTGGGCATGGGGTCGCTTGGGGCAAGGCGTATCCATTCGCAATCCGATCTCGACATGATCGTCATATATGATCCGCAGGATCAGGATTTTTCAGATGGACGACGTCCACTGGCAACTCGAACATACTATGCTCGGCTTACACAGGCGCTCATCACCGCCCTGTCGGCGCCGATGTCGCAGGGCCGGTTGTACGAGGTCGACATGCGCTTGCGCCCATCGGGAAATCAAGGGCCGGTGGCGACAAGTCTAACAAGTTTCAAGAACTACCAGCAGAAAGATGCGTGGGTATGGGAGCATCTGGCGCTGACCCGCGCGCGAGTCGTTACAGGGGAATACAGTCTGTGTCGGGATATCGAAGATTTCCGGTCCAGTCTGATATGTCAGCCGAAGGACCGGCAAAAAGCCCTGCACGAGGTTGCCGAGATGAGAACGCGTCTTGCCGAAGCGAAATCGCCTACCGGGATCTGGGACGCCAAGACAGGGGCAGGTCGTTTGCTTGACATCGAGTTGGTAGCTGAAACCGGAGCACTACTGGCAGGGAGAACGGAGAGGGATGTTCAGGCCGGCCTTGACGGTGCGGTCGCTGCCGGTCTGCTTGGTGTCGCAGATGCCCAGTCTCTGAAAAGCAACTATGACTTATGTTGGTCTGTGCAGACCGCGACACGCCTGCTTTCTGGAAATGCGATCGATACCGACAAGATCGGCGAGGGCGGAGCGGCCTTCCTGTGCCGGTCCACCGGGTTCGAGCGGATCGAAGACCTTGAGGCTGCGCTGGAGCAAAGTTATGGGTCGGCGGCGTTGCTGATCGAGACCGCAATCGGAGAGAATATGGATGCCCAGCAGCAACGATCCGAATGACCCGAAGGGGCTAATTCGCGAGGCCTATCGCATTGAAGGAATCACGTTACCCGAATGTCGTAGCATATTTCTGGATTGGGCACTCAGTCTGCCAGCTGAATTTGATCAGCTTCAGGTTTTGCGCGAACTTCATGCGGTGTATTCTCCCCAGGCGCCGGAACACCCGATGACCGAGGTCCTCAGCGACGGTTTGAGCGCAGCAAAAGCTCCAAAGCGCCGCGGCGGTTGGAAGTCGCGTCCGCGCGGACATGGCTGACAAAGGGGGCTTCCCCAGCGCGTGCAAGCGAATTATGAGGGCGCACATGACAGCGCCGCAGACAAACATCATTCGACCACGAATCCGTCTCAAGCCCAAGGCCAACGCCCGAGGAGTTCGGCACGGGTTTCCTTGGGTCTATGTCAACGACATCGTGACAGACCGGCGAACTCGAAAGATTGCGGCGGGATCGCTCGCGGTACTGGAAGATGACAAGCGGGATCCGATCGCGCTGGTTGCGGTCAACCCAAACTCCAAGATCATGTGCCGGGTGCTGGACCGCAACATCGACGCGGTGCTGGATCCGGCGTGGTTCGAGGCGCGGCTGAGTTACGCGCTGGCCTTGCGCGAACGCTTGTTCGATGCGCCATATTATCGTCTGGTCCATGCCGAAGCAGACGGTTTTCCCGGCGTGATCATCGATCGTTTTGGCGAAGTTTGCGTGATCCAGCCCAACGCCGCTTGGGCGGAATGTCATCTGGATCTTTTTGTCGACGCTCTGGTGAAGGTGACCGGGGTCACGACTGTGCTCAAGAACGCATCGGGGCGGACGCGGGCGCTTGAAGGATTAGATGACGTCAGTGTGACCCTGCGTGGAGATACGCCGGACAAAACGTTGCCCGTTCCCATGAACGGGGCCATCTATATGGCCGACCTGACAGGTGGTCAGAAAACCGGCCTGTTCTACGATCAGCGTCTGAACCACGCCTTTGCCGCGCGGCTTGTACACGCTGAGGCACAGGTTCTGGATGTGTTCAGCCACGTCGGCGGTTTTGCCCATGCAATGCTGGCTGGTGGTGCCGCGCAGGCATTGTCCGTTGACGGTTCCGCTGCGGCATTGGAACTGGCCAGTGCCGGTGCCGGAGCCTCAGGGTTCGGAGACAGGTTCGCAACGCGGCAGGGCGATGCATTCGAAGTTCTGACCGCATTGGGTGAAGAAGGCGCGCAATTCGACGTCGTGATTTGCGACCCACCTGCCTTTGCGCCGTCGAAACAAGCGCTTGATGCCGGTTTGCGCGCTTACGAACGTGTTGCGCGGCTGGCTGCGCCGCTGGTCAAGCCGGGTGGATATCTGGGTCTCTGCTCTTGTTCGCATGCAGCCGATCTGGGGCGCTTCCGAGATGCGTCGGCGCGTGGGATCGGACGGGCAGGGCGGCAGGCACAGCTCATCCATACGGGCTTTGCGGGGCCAGATCATCCGCAGATGCCACAACTTGCCGAAAGCGGCTATCTCAAAGCGGTTTTTTTCCGGCTGTGAGGGCCGTTCTTGACACCTGCGTGATCTATCCCACGGTTATGCGCGAGATGCTTCTGGGAGCCGCCAGACTCGGTCATTTCACGCCGCTATGGTCCGCACGAATTCTCGAGGAATGGGCTCGCGCGTCGCGCAAACTCGGCGCAGAAGGCGAGGCACAGGCGCGCGCGGAAATCGCTTTGACCCGTGCAAACTGGCCCAATTCCGAACTGCCGCCTGCGCCTGGTGTGGAAAAGCGGCTTTGGCTGCCGGATGCAGCCGATATTCATGTTCTGGCCGTCGCTGTCTCAGGAGCTGCGGATGTCATCATCACCCTGAACGCGCGAGATTTTCCAAAGCACATTCTTGCCGAAGAAGGTTTGGACAGGATTGACCCGGACGCGCTGTTGCATGGCTTCTGGCGCGATGATCCCAGCGGGTTGTCACAGGTTGCTGATCGTGTTCTGACCGAAGCCAACCGTCTTTCCGGCAACCAATGGACCTTGCGTAACTTGATGAAGAAGGCCCGGCTGCCAAAACTGGGTAAGGCGCTTGTGGCGCCTTATTAACTTCGGGTTCGACGCTCAGCTTATTGTCTTCCAGCGCTGTTCAAGTTTTTCCAGCGCGGCAATACGTTCGCCGGTTTTTGGGTGGCTCATCAACCAGGCGGGCGTCACACCCGCGCGCTTTTGTGTCAGGTCTTCCAGCTTTCGAAACAAGGATTTCTGTGCCTCGATTCCGATCCCGGCCTTGGTCAGCAACGCGGCGGCATACTCGTCTGCCTCGTACTCATCCGCCCGCGACAAGCGAGAGGCCAGCAAAGAGGTCAAGGCATTTGCGATCCAGACGCCAATCAGCGGTACGAATCTATTCAGGAAAATGATCAGTACGGTTCGCAGGGCATTCTGACCCGAAAAATCAATCATTCGACGCCTAGCATGACCCAAGGCGACGTGACCCAACTCATGCGCGATGACAGAGGCCATTTCCTCTGCCGACACGTCTCCGTTGCGAAACTTGCGGTAGAATCCACGGGTTATGAATATCCGCCCGTCCGGGGCCGCGAGACCATTTACCGGGTCGATCTCATATATATAGACAGGTATCCGGGCCAGATCGAGGGCGGCGGCCAACCGATCGGTCATCCGTTTCAGAACCGGATCGGCAAGCTCGGTCGATTTGGCATCAAGCTCCCGATGCGTTCGCCAAACAGAAATTCGGTACATCACGATGGCATATAGCAAGGCCAGCAGGATCGGGGTTACTCTAAGCATGACCTAGATATGGGGCAGGCGGACAATCCCGGCAAGGCGTACTTTTGACGTCCGGAATTTGAAAAGCTCCAAATTCTTGACAATCAAAGACGTGGCCGCACAATCGATGAAAGCGATTTGTTTGGGGAAATGGTTATGAATGTTTGGCACAGGGGCGGGTGTGCTCTTTCTGTATTAGCATTGTCTGCGACAATCGCGCAGGCACAGGATCGCATTGAAATTTCGGAAGGTGCGCTGACGTTATCAGCACCATCATCGATAGACTGTTCAGAACCACCCGAATTCAAACTGGAAGGCCCAGCAACGGCACTCTTCGCCGAAGACCGTTCTCCAGTGAATCGGATGGTATCACAGATGGCAAAAGGCTTGGCGCAAAGCTGTCCGGATGTTGAAGAACTGGCGGTGTCAGGCGAGGACCGTGGTGTTCAATACTCATTCACTGTGCAGCGCGACAATGGCTGGCTACTCGATCCAACTGTTGAAGACAAACCGGAGGAATCAACTAAGGAGACGGTTGCGCAAACTGCGTCTGAAGTCGAACAGCCAAAAACGGCAGGATCCGCGGAGCCTGAAATCAAGCCGGGATTGGCGATAGAGCAATTTGCAGGAGTTTTTGGACCGGTGAAGTCGGTTCGGGGATACCTGCCGCTCAATAACGACGATATCTGGTCCCGCGTATTGGCTGCTCGTGCTTATGCCGAGCACCCTGAATTCCTTCAAAACGACGAACTGGCCGTTGAGATCGCGGAACGTATGCTGACGCCGGTGGAATACCAGCAATTCCAGGGGCCGCTTGCCGGTAAACAGGCACATCAATGGTCCGTATTCGAGCGCCGGGATCTGGCCAACCGGGTGCGCACCCAATTGGCGCAGGGGCTGGATACACGTCGTCAAACCGGCCCGATCAACGTTTACCATGTGGCTGCGATTCAACTTGGGGAGTATGATTTTAACACTGGGTCGTTCCCATTGAATGGCGAACAACTACGCGGCTACAACGCGCCACGCTGGAGAAACATGCAAGTGTCGAATGCCTTTGATGGCATCGTCTTGCCGAACGAACTTGTTGCAAGCGTGGAGCAGGCGCGACAACTGGACAACTATCTGCGGCAGCGCAATGACAATCGTCTCTATCTGGCAGTTTTTGCCCGGATAACGCCAAACGTTCCGCCGTCGCTGGAACATTATGCTTCCAACCGCCATCACGTGCGCGATACGGAACTCGAACAAATCGCGCTGTTTGCCGATCCGGGACTGTCTCAAATACTGTTCGACTACACCCCGGCTTTGGCTGACCGTCAGACAATGGCGGATCAGGTCGCAGAATTTCTCTTGCGTCCGGTATCCTTCGGCGAGGATTTCGTGCGCGCGATCGGAACATTGTCGGACAGTGATGCTGTCGCGGAATATCTGGCGCAGACCTATGTGAATAGTGGCGTACAACCGAAAAAAACCGCTGCACAGGTCTTGACCGAATTCGGTGAAACCCGAGGGCCGACAATGATGACTTTCAGCGGGGCCCTTCAGGTCGGCACCTACGACCCTGTCAGGAAGGTTCTGCCAGTACAAAGTTTTAGCGTTCAAAATCAGAATTATCAGTCGCTGCCGATCGGTTTCGGTATGAGAAACACGTTTTTCCCGCAGGTTTCCGAAATTCCCATGACTGAAGAACAGGCGCGCAGATTGAGTGAGACCGTGCAAAACAATTATCAGGTCGAGTTCCGGCTCGATGCTGAAATGGTAAGTGGTAATTTCCAGAACAGCCAGTCGACAACACTCTATCTGGAAACGACGCATCGCCCGCATCGGCTTGTGCTGTTTTCCGGGCGTCAAGGCGAGATACCGGCCAAGCGAGAAGTGCTTCTGGATGTCGAACTGCCCGAAAGTGGATCAGGTGTTCCGTCGTTGCTGGAAAGTCTGAGGATCGATCAATAGGGTTCTGGTCGCAATCAGCGGGTTAGACCACGCATGCCCTGTTCCAACCCGGCCAGCGTCATCGGGACCATGCGGTCATCAAAGATTTCTCGGATCATGCCAATGGAATGGGTATAGTCCCAGTATTTCTCGGGGACTGGATTGATCCACAGGTTCGACGCCCACTGCTCGCGGGCGCGTTGCAACCAGATTTGTCCGGCCTCGGGGTTCCAATGTTCGTTGGCGCCACCGGGGTAAGCTATTTCATAGGGTGACATTGATGCATCTCCCACGAAGATGCATTTGTAGTCAGGCCCATAAGTGCGCAGAACCTCGTGCGTAGGTGTCTGTGCGTCCCAACGGCGACGATTGTCGCGCCAGACGCCTTCATAAAGGCAGTTGTGGAAATAGTAGTATTCCAGATGCTTGAATTCGGCGCGCGCCGCCGAGAACAGTTCTTCGACGACCTTGATATGCGAGTCCATTGATCCTCCCACATCCAGGAAAAGGATCACCTTGACCGCGTTGTGACGCTCGGGCCGTTCCTTGACGTCGAGATAGCCGTGCTCTGCAGTGGCGCGGATGGTTCCGTCAAGGTCAAGTTCCATCGCGGCGCCCTCTCGAACCCAACGACGCAGACGTTTGAGCGCCACCTTGATGTTGCGGGTGCCCAACTCGACTGTGTCGTCCAGATTACGGAACTCGCGCTTGTCCCAGACCTTGACTGCGCGTTGATGACGGCTTTCCTTTTGGCCGATCCGTACCCCTTCGGGATTGTAACCATAGGCGCCAAAAGGCGAGGTACCGGCAGTGCCGATCCATTTGTTACCACCCTGATGTCGGCCTTGTTGTTCCTTGAGCCGTTCGCGCAGTGTCTCCATCAGCTTTTCAAAGCCGCCAAGAGCGTCGATTTCGGCTTTTTCCTCATCGGTCAGATGTTTCTCGGCCATCTTTTCCAACCAGTCTGCAGGGATGTTGACGGCTTCCAACACCCGTTCGAATCCGATCTCCTCTAACCCCTTGAAGCTCGCGGCAAAGGCGCGGTCGAACTTGTCGATGTTGCGTTCATCCTTCACCATCGAAACACGGGCAAGGTAATAGAATGCCTCGATGTCGTAGGTAGCCAATCCCCGCTTCATTCCTTCGAGAAAGGTCAGATATTCGCGCAGCGATACGGGAACGCTTGCTTTCCTGAGATTTTCGAAGAAAGGCAGGAACATCGCGTCAAACCATGAACCTGTGGGCCAGCAAAGTGGCGACCATTCCCACCAATGCAAACGCAATTGCGTATCCGGCGGCATATTGGGCAATATCCGCCCGGCTACCGTTGCGTCTACGGGCAGTCAGACCACCCACGATTGCCCCCAATGCGGCCAAAGCCAAAACGATCATCTGTTCTTATCCGCCCAATCTTTTGCGAGGGTTCAAGAGTGCGATGTCTTCCATCACCGAGCGAACCTCCCAATCCGAGCCGAACCCGTAGCGCGCCCATCCAATGCTGTCCAGCCTCAGGTTGCGGGCCTGATCCGGTTTGCCGGTCAGATCCAGCGCCTCGGCCTTGAGCATCATCAGAGTGGCCATCATTGCTGCATTCTCGGCGCGGGCGGTCACGTCGATGCTGGGGTTGATCTGGCGCAGGGCCGTGGTGCCATCGCCCTGCGAGATCGCGTATGCCGCAGTCTGGGCCGCGACATAGGCACGGTGCAACTCCGTGTCCGGTGTTTGAGATAGAAAATGTAGTGCAGTACCATAATGAAGCTGCGCTTGCTCGGGGTCATCCAATTGGATCATCCGCCCGATAAGGTAATGCGGGAAGGCGCGGCGCTGATCGTTCCATCCAGATTGCTCGGCGATCACGGCAGCACGATTTGCGGCCCGGCGGCGCTGCAATGGATCGGCGTTTGGTCCCAAAGAAATCTGTACGGCCTCGATCCAACTGCGAGGGGTTTCGAAATATGTTGCGGAACGAACGAAATCGCCGTTCGGATTGAGACGGCTCAGCAGCCCCGGCAGAACCGACGCCACTTGTCCGCGCCCCATGCCACTGCGCAATTCAGGTGAATAGGTCGCGCGCAGAACAAGCATGTCGAACCCGGTCAGAACGGTATGTACATTATCGTCATTAAAGACCGAATCCGGCAATCTATAGAGATCGTTGAGTGGCCCTAATGCCTGCGCCAGTTCTTCGTGCAGGCAGTCTCGGACCTCTTGCGGACTGACGTCATAGGGAATGAAGATGCCCAGCCGCTCCCGTTTTGTTAGGGTTGACCAGTTGGTCTTGGGGCTGCGCCGGTCGCGGCGGTATTCTGCCAGGCTTGAGACATTGGGAACAACGAAACAGGCGGCCTGAGGAAGCGCGCGGTGGATCTGGTCGCGGCTGACCGCTTCGATTGTAATGTTCGCGTTGCTTTCGAATGTGCGGTGAATGTCGATTCTGGCTTCGCTGCGCAACCGTGTCAGCAAACGGTCCAGATCGGCAGTCATGGTCGGAGGCGGCGACCCGGTGACGCGTACCGTGATTGGCGTTTCAAAGCGCGTGAAAACGGGGAGTTCGCGTCCGCTTTCCAACTCGAAATGCAACGAAAGGAAATCTGCCGCAATATTGGCGTTCGACCGCGTTGGTGCTTTCGGGTGCGCGGTCGTAAAGCTTTTCATCGGCGGCAGAACACTGCTAGCTATCTGCGAGCGTGTGGCGGTTTCTTGCGGGGGAAAGGTGCTGCATCCGGCAAGGATCGTAGACAATATCAGGGCGGCGAAACGTATCATTGGCGGTTGTACCGGACGAACGGGGTTAGTTTGCCGACGCGATCATATAACTTGCGTGCAGTTTCGTTGAACTCCTGCGTCAGCCAATAGACCGACGGCGCGCCCTGCCGATCAGCCTCGGCATAGACCGCCTCGATCAGAGCACGACCAACTCCGCGTCCACGAGTTTCGGGGCGGGAATACAGGTCTTGCAGATAACAAGTGTTTTCAATCTTCCAAGCGTGTCGGTGAAACAGGTAATGAGTGAGTCCTACGAGTCGCCCATCAAGCTCGGCCACGAAGCATGAGAAATCCTGAGGATTGTCCCCCAGCAGCCGCGCAAACGTGCTTTCATAGATGTCATCCGTCGCCGAAGTTTCGTAGAACACCAGATAGTCCTGCCACATCTCGGCCCATTCGGAGCGGTCCGTTGGGCGCAATTCCCTGATCAGGAGTTCACTGGTCACGCTCATATCCCCGGTTTTGGCCAGCCTGCACTGGTCTCATCGCATAGCATGGTCGCATCCTGCTCCGGCCAAGGCAAGCGGGCAGGGGTACATATATTGCGAACTCCGTCTAGCGTTGTCTTCTGGCCATAAAGGCCAAGCGCTCGAAAAGATGAACATCTTGTTCATTCTTCAACAGCGCCCCATGCAGTTTCGGCAGAGCATTGGCCCCATCGCGTTTCAGGTCTTCAGCGCTCAGATCCTCGGCCAGAAGCAGTTTTAACCAATCAAGCACTTCTGACGTCGACGGTTTCTTTTTCAAGCCTGACGTTTCCCTGATTTCATAAAATTGGGTTAGCGCTGTTGTGAGCAAGGCTTCCTTAATACCAGGATGATGAACTTCGACAATCCGGCGCATCGTCGGTTCGTCGGGAAACCGGATGTAATGAAAGAAGCAACGCCGCAGAAAGGCGTCCGGCAATTCTTTTTCGTTGTTGGACGTGATGATCACGACGGGCCGATGCTTGGCCCGAACCGTCGCGCCGGTCTCGTAGACGTGGAACTCCATCTTGTCGAGTTCCTGCAACAGATCATTGGGGAACTCGATATCGGCCTTGTCGATTTCGTCGATCAGCAAAACCACCTTCTCGTCGGCATCGAACGCCTGCCACAGCTTGCCGCGTTTGATATAATTGCTGACGTCGTGAACTTTCTCTTCGCCCAGTTGGCTGTCTCTGAGACGACTCACCGCGTCGTACTCGTACAGGCCTTGCTGTGCCCGCGTCGTGGATTTGATATTCCACTCGATCATCTTTAGCCCAAGCGCGCCAGCCACTTGTTTGGCCAATTCGGTTTTGCCGGTTCCAGGTTCACCCTTGACCAACAGGGGGCGTTCCAGTGTGACGGCGGCATTCACGGCGATGTTCAGGTCATCGGTCGCCACATATTCAGCGGTACCTTGAAAACGTGTGGTCATGAATCTCTCGTCAATCGGCTGATCAGAGCAATAGGTGATGCCATCGGGTTACTCGCGGGTGCGGCGATTTACAAGTCCGACGCCGGGTCGCATGGATCGCTCATTGGCCAGTAACCGAAGGGATCTTGATTCGGCGCACAGCGCTTTGCCTTCAGCTATGGTGCCGCAGAAATGCCAGACAAAGATCACAGAAAAACAAGGTTCTTCTGCAAGATGTCTCATAATTAGACAAGTTGATATTCGGGTCGGATTTCGCGGCGTTTGTGTAGTGACATTCCTCGTTCCGTCGGATAAACGCACCGCAGTAGGAGAGAGCCGATTGTCAGGTGAAGCAACAATGACCGACGCGTCCGGCCATGCCGAGGGAGCAGATATGAAACAGGAAGTTTTTCTGCCGGAGGACTATCGTCCGGCCGAAGATGAGCCTTTCATGAATGATCGCCAGCTTGAGTATTTTCGTCGTAAGCTGTTGAATTGGAAAAGTGAACTATTGGCGGGAAGCCGCGACACGATTGAAGGACTTCAGGGAAATACGCGCAATATTCCCGACGTTGCCGACCGCGCCAGCGAGGAGACGGATCGCGCGTTGGAATTACGCACCCGCGACCGCCAGCGAAAACTTGTCGCCAAAATCGAAGCCGCGCTGCGTCGGATCGACGAGGGCGAATATGGCTATTGCGAAGTAACCGGTGACCCGATCTCGCTCAAGCGGTTGGATGCACGCCCGATCGCGACCATGACTTTGGAAGCACAGGAACGGCACGAACGGCGCGAAAAAGTTCACCGCGACGATTGATCGCTGAGTCATCTTTGATGAATTGAACGCCGGGGCCTTTCGCTTCGGCGTTTTTTCGTTATGCCAACGGAATGGATATCACTGGATTAAGAATTTGCGTGGTGGGGGGCGGTATCGGAGGCCTTGCCGCCGCTATCGCGCTGCGAAAACGTGGCGCTTTGGTTCGGATCCTCGAACAGGCGCCGGAGATCGCCGAGGTCGGGGCCGGGCTGCAGATCAGTGCGAACGGCATTGTGGTCCTGCGTGCCCTTGGCATCATAGACGATGCGCCGCGAGCCGGACTGTGCTCCAGCGGTACCGTCGTGCGAGATTATCGAACCGGACGTCGCATCGCCAAATTGCCTGTGCCGCGCATCGGGCCTACCTATTACTTTCATCGCGCCGACCTGATCGGCTTGCTGTACGAAACGGCTATTCGGTACGGGGTCCAGATCAATCTTGGGAAAACGGTCGTGGCGACGCGGCCTGATGGGGACGGCGCAACAATCGAATTGGATGACGGCGAACAACTCGCGACTGATTGCGTCATAGCTGCCGATGGTGGCCGCAGCCGATTACGGGCCGAGTTGAACGAACAGGAAGCGCCGGAATTCACGCATCAGGTTGCCTGGCGCGCGACAATCCCTTGGAGTGAGAAACCCAAGCAGACGAACGCCAGCCTCACAATAGGACCGGGTCGCCACGTCGTTTTGTATCCCTTGCGAAATCATGCATTGATGAACATTGTGGCTGTCGAAGAGCGTTCCGACTGGCGCGAGGAGGGGTGGCGTCGGAAGGGTGACCCGGATGATCTGCGTGCCCGGTTCCATGACTTCGGCGGTGAAGTTGCCGAGATCCTGAGCGAGGTGCAGGATACGTTCCTTTGGGCTCTTTTCCTGCGCCCCGTCGCGTCCAGTTGGCAGAACGAATATATGGCTATTTTGGGCGATGCCGCGCATCCAACGCTTCCATTCATGGCGCAAGGCGCGTGTCTGGCCCTGGAAGACGCATGGGTTCTGGCTCGATCGTTCGAAAGCGCAAGCAGTATCCCGCAAGCTCTCGCGACGTACGAGGACGCAAGAGTGAAACGTGCACAAAAGGTGGTCGCGGCGGCGGCAAACAATGCGCGAAATTTCCATCTCCGCGGGCCACTACGTTTGGCTGCGCAATTGGCATTGGCAACAATTGGGCCGAGGCTCAGCCGTCGTTACGAGTGGATCTACGACTATGACGTGACCGCCTGATCGGGTCAGATATCCATTTCCACCCAGACCGGCACGTGATCCGAAGGCTTGTTGTGCCCGCGCACTTCGGCGTCAATGCGACAGTCCAGCATCAGGTCAGCGGCCTGTGGTGTCATCAGGAAATGATCGATCCGGATGCCATCATTCTTGTTCCAAGCCCCAGCTTGGTAATCCCAGAAAGAGTAGTGACCTGGGCCTTGCGTGCATGCCCGGAACGCGTCGGTAAAGCCGAGATTTAGGACTTTGCGGAACGCTTCACGGCTCTCCAGACGAAACAGAGCATCCTCACGCCAGGCGTCCGGGCGCTTGGCATCCTCGACCTGAGGAATGATGTTGTAGTCACCTGCCATCAGCGCCGGCTCCTCGGACGCCAGCAACGCCTTTGCACGGTCATAAAGGCGCTCCATCCATGCCAGTTTGTATCCATATTTCGGACCCGGGACCGGGTTCCCGTTCGGAAGGTACAAGCCGCAGATACGCAAAGCGGTCCTGCCCACAACTGTCGCCTCGATCCATCGGGCCTGCTCGTCGTGGTCATCGCCGGGCAATCCGCGCGTGACACCCTCCAGCGGCAGCTTTGAAAGGATCGCCACGCCGTTGAAGCTTTTCTGCCCGTGAGTTTCGACGTTGTACCCACGCTCCTCGAACAATTCGCGCGGAAAATTCTCGTCGACAGACTTGATTTCCTGCAGCAGCACCACGTCTGGTTGCGCATCATCCAGCCAACGGGGCAAGGCTTCGGCTCGTGCCTTAATGCCATTGATATTGAATGTGGCGATTTTCATGCGCGATCCTCCGTAATTCTGAGGCAACCTATCGCGTAGAACCGACCCGACGGCAAGGTGCTGAGGTCGTTTGCGCGGCTCTGCCTCGCGCTCCGGGGTGAGCATCAGTTGATTTAGTAACCGGATCCTTAGCCAATTTCTTCGAGACAATTGAGTGGTTCAGGCGGAGATGCCGATGCTCGCTTAATTTTGAGTTCTCTGGCTTTAAATCCAAATATTGAGCCCTGCTTTACATTGCCGGATATATCTTGGGCGTTTGGGGGCAAAGCCCCTACTGACGCTTACATGGAAAATGAGGTGCCACACCCGCAAGACGCGGTAGCATTTGGGTTATCGATCACGAACCTCGCACCGATCAGTTCTTCGCTGAAATCGATCGTTGCATTCTCCAGAAATGGCAGCGAGATTGCATCCACAACGACTTTTTGGCCGTTCCCTTCTAATACCAGATCGTCGTCTTTTGGTGTGTCCAGAGCGATTTCGTATTGAAATCCAGAACATCCGCCGCCTTCGACTGCCACGCGCAAGGCCTGACCCTGCTCTGCCGCGCCGATTTCAGCCAGGCGGTCAAAGGCGCGATCCGTGACTCTGGGGGGCAGGTTCATAACGATCTCCGAAGGTTTTCTTCTCAAGCGACCTACAATATAGAAAGCGCAACAACAGGTCACAAGGACTAGAGCTTTGGATAGAGCGGTTTTTGCCTCGACACCCGAGCGTGCAAGAGGGCGGCGCGTACCCGAAGAGGAAAGCAGTTTCCGGTCGTGCTTTCAACGAGACCGCGACAGGATCATCCATGCCAGCGCCTTTCGACGGCTCAAGCACAAGACGCAGGTATTCGTCGAGCACGAAGGTGATAGCTATCGCACTCGTCTAACCCATTCAATCGAGGTGGCGCAGGTAGCACGGACTATTGCAGGTGCCCTGGGTTTGAACGCCGAGTTGACTGAGGCTGTCGCCTTGGCTCACGATCTGGGCCACACGCCATTCGGACACACGGGCGAGGACGCGCTGCACGCGCTGATGAAGCCATATGGAGGGTTCGACCACAATGCCCAAGCAATCCGGATCGTCACCAAGCTCGAGCGGCATTATGCCGAGTTTGATGGCCTGAACCTGACCTGGGAAACGCTTGAAGCTATTGCCAAACATAACGGTCCGGTTGTTGGCGAGTTGCCCTGGGCCTTGGCGGAATGCAATGCCGCCTTTGACCTGGAACTGCACACCCATGCCAGTGCCGAGGCGCAGGTGGCCGCCTTGTCGGACGATATCGCCTATAATAACCACGACCTACATGACGGGTTGCGGGCAGGTTTGTTCGCCGACGAGGAAATCGCGGCTTTGCCCATTGTGGGCGATTGTTATGCCGAGGTGGATCGGGCCTATCCGCAACTTGACGCCTATCGTCGTCGGCACGAGGCGCTGCGGCGCGTTTTTGGCGTCATGGTCTCGGACGTGATCAAAACCTCACTTGCACTGTTCTTGCAATCGGGCGCCAAATCCGTAGAAGAAATACGCGCCTTGGGTTACCCCGTCATCCAGTTCTCTCCCAAACTCTGGGGGCAGTTGAAAGAAATACGCGCCTTCCTTTTTTCCCGCATGTATCGCGCCCCGTCCGTCATGGAAGTGCGCGCACAGGTTGCCAGAGTCGTAGACGAGCTGTTTCCGATCTATCTGCACGATCCCAGACAGTTGCCGCGCCATTGGCATACCGACATTGAGACAGCTCAGGATGAGACCGCGCTGGCCCGATTGGTGTCTGACTATATCGCGGGCATGACCGACCGGTTTGCGTTGCAAGACCATGCACGCCTGACCGGGGGCGAACTGAAACGGACCTGAACGCGATGCAGTAAGGCAAAGCGTTCCATTGACCTTGTCGTCTTGCGTGATAAACCGCCGGGCAAGCAAAAGGACATCACGATGAACCTGTTTTCCGACATCCGCGGCCTCGTTCTGGGCGCGCTGGTACAGATGCAATCCGAGGGCGTGCTGCCTGAAGGACTAAGCTTTGACAATGTCGCCGTGGAACCGCCGCGTGATGCGGCACACGGTGATATGGCGACCAACGCGGCGATGGTGCTGGCCAAACCAGCAAAGATGAAACCGCGCGATATCGCCGAAGCTTTGGCTGCAAAACTTGTTTCCGACGTGCGTATCACCGATGCCGAAGTTGCTGGCCCTGGTTTTTTGAACCTGCGCCTTGCGTCATCGGTCTGGCAAGGCGTTTTGTCGGCGATTCTGTTTGAAGGGACTGGTTATGGGCGCTCCGACATGGGGCAAGGCAAAAAAGTTAACGTTGAATATGTCTCGGCGAACCCGACCGGGCCTTTACACGTTGGGCATACACGCGGCGCGGTATTTGGCGACGCGCTGGCTAGCCTGCTTGACTATGCCGGCTATGAGGTGACCCGCGAGTATTATATCAATGACGGCGGTGCTCAGGTCGATGTTCTGGCGCGGTCGGCCTATGAACGTTACCGCGAGGCCAACGGGCTGAGTCCCGAGATTGCCGAAGGTCTTTATCCAGGCGATTACCTGATCCCTATCGGTGAGGCACTCAAAGACAAATATGGCGACAGCCTGATTGATCGTCCGGAATCTGAGTGGCTGGAGGATATCCGAAACTTCGCGACCGATGCGATGATGGATCTGATCCGCGCCGATTTGAAAGAACTCGGCGTCGAGATGGACGTATTCTTCTCGGAGAAATCTCTTTACGGCACCGGTCGGATCGAGGCGGCGTTGGAGTCGCTGGACAGCAAAGGGCTGATCTACGAAGGTGTACTGGAACCGCCAAAGGGAAAAAAACCCGAGGACTGGGAACCACGCGAACAGACTCTGTTCAAATCTACTGAGCATGGCGATGATGTGGACCGCCCTGTCAAGAAATCGGATGGCAGCTGGACATATTTCGCCCCGGACATCGCCTATCACTATGACAAGGTTACGCGCGGCTATGACGCTCTGATCGATGTCTTTGGCGCCGACCACGGAGGTTATGTGAAGCGGATGAAGGCTGCAGTGTCGGCCCTGTCCGATGGCAAGGTGTCGCTTGATATCAAGTTGACCCAACTGGTGAAGCTTTGGAAGAATGGCGAGCCATTCAAAATGTCAAAGCGGGCCGGGAATTTTGTCACGTTGCGCGACGTTGTAGATCAAGTTGGCCCGGATGTGACCCGTTTCGTGATGCTGACACGTAAGAATGATGCTCCCCTGGATTTCGATTTCGACAAGGTGCTGGAACAAAGCCGCGAGAACCCAGTGTTTTATGTTCAGTACGCTCATGCTCGTATCATGAGCGTACTGCGCCGCGCCGAAGAGGCCGGTATCCAGGCTGACATTCCGACACTTGTCGCTGCCGATTTGACCCGGGTCGATCACGAGGCTGAGCTCGCAGTGGCCAGAAAGATGGCCGAATGGCCACGTCTGGTGGAAATTGCCGCGCGAACGAATGAACCGCATCGGATTGCGTTCTATCTCTATGAACTCGCAGGAGATTTCCATGCACTCTGGAATCGGGGCAACGAAGAAACTTCGCTGCGTTTCCTTCAGGATGGCGATGTGGCCACAAGCCAGTCGAAAATAGCCTTGGCGCGTGCCGTTGCGGTTGTGATTTCGGCTGGCTTGGGTATTCTTGGGGTCAAGCCGGCGCAGGAGATGCGATAATCAATATCACCCGAACCGCCGGCCCGAGGAGCAAGGCAAGAAATGACCCGCGCGTCCGAGCTGGATGCATGCGGGCAGTGAGGCGGATATGGCGAGTTACTATCAGTCGGGGCTGTCAGGCCCCGCGAACGAGTATCATACGGATCAGATGCATTCTCCGGGTGATGAGGAATATCCGGATTATCAGGACATTTCCGATTTCTCGGACGCTCTCCCGCCGTCGGGCGGTTTTGGCCGGATGGTCAGTGTTCTTGGTGCCGTTGCCTCGCTGGCGCTGGTCGCAGGTATCAGCATCTGGGGTTACAAACTGGTGATGCGTGATGTCAGCGGCGTTCCGGTCGTGCGTGCGATTGAGGGGCCAATGCGAATCCAGCCCGAAAGTCCGGGCGGCACTCCGGCGGATCATCAAGGATTGGCGGTCAACACAGTTGCGGCGCAGGGGTCCGCGGCGCCTCCTGCCGATCGTCTCATCCTGGCGCCAAAACCAGTTTCGCTCGTCGATGAAGACGCGCCGATGGGCTTGCTGAAGCCCACGCCCGCCGTATTGGTGGTCGAAGAAGAAATCTCTGATCAGGAAGCCGCTGACCTGCGGCAGGACACTGTCGATTCTTTGGTTGCAGAGTTGTCGGGCACCAACGAAGACCCGGTGGAAGCACTGGAACAGGACGAGTTGCAACTCGCCGCTCTCGAACTGCCCGATGAGGAACCGGCCATCGATCCTGCCGATCTGATCGCGAGCCAGCCCGACAACGCTCTGCTTAGTGAGCCAGGCGTGCGCAAATCTCTTCGACCGATCCGTCGGCCTGCGCGGGCCACGCCAAGCGGGACCGAGCTGAGCAGCGATACCCAGGCCGCCATCAACGCGGCGGTCAAAGCCGCCGCAGGTCTGGATGTTGATCCCGATACCTTGGCGGTTGGAACACGACTTGCACAGCTTGGCGCTTATGAAAGCGCCGAAGTTGCTCAGGTTGAATGGGACCGGCTTTTTGGTCGTTTCGGCGACTATATGGATGGAAAGCAAAGGGTTATTCAAAAAACCTCGAGCGGCGGGCGGACATTCTATCGTCTTCGCGCAATGGGGTTTGAGGATCTGAGTGATTCACGTCAGTTCTGTGCGGCATTGGTGGCACAGGGGGCTGATTGTATCCCGGTTTCCGTGCGGTGAGATTCGGGGCCACGATTACCGATGCCGAAGGTCTTCGCCTGACGGTTGAGGAAAAAGAGCGGTTTCGCAAACTGAACCCGTTCGGGTTCATTTTGTTTGCCCGCAATATTGATACTGCAGACCAAGTCCGTGCCTTGTGCAGTGATTTCCGCGACGCAGTGGGGCGTGATTGCCCGATCACCATCGATCAGGAAGGTGGTCGGGTGCAGCGATTGCATGCGCCTCTTGCGCGGGAGTGGTTGCCGCCACTGGATCATGCCGATCGGGCAGGAGATAACGCGGAACGCGCGATGTACCTGCGGTACCGTCTGATCGCCCACGAGTTGATGGGCTTGGGTATCGACAGCAACTGCGCGCCAATGGTCGATGTGGTACAGCCTGAAACACACTCTTTTCTGCTCAATCGTTGCTATGGCCGCGATGCCGATACCGTATCGAGATTGGGTCGCGCAGTGGCGCAGGGCCATCTTGATGGTGGCGTGTTGCCTGTGGTCAAACACATCCCTGGACATGGCCGGGCGACCTTGGACAGCCATTTCGACCTACCCCATGTAGGCCGGACATTGGAAGAGCTTGAACAAACCGATTTCGCGTCCTTCCGCGCGCTAAACGATCTACCGATGGGGATGACTGCACATCTGGTCTATGACCGTATCGACAACGAGCCGGCGACCATTTCGCCACGTATGATGGAGGTTATTCGCCAAAAGATCGGTTTCGGCGGGTTGATCATGACCGACGATATCTCGATGAAGGCTCTCAATGGCTCGTTGGGCAATTTGTCCCGGCGTGCGATCCTTGCCGGATGTGATGTGGTTTTGCACTGCAATGGAACCCTCGCGGAACGTACAGCGGTGATGGAAGCCGCCGGAGAGATGACGGAGGCCGCACAAAAACGTGCCGAACAGGCGCTAGCGATGCGCAAGTCACCGCAGGAACTTGACATCGACGCCGCCGAGGCGGAACTATCTCGCCTCATGGGCGGGCAGGTGTATGTCGGATAACCTTTTTACCGAAGATACGATCTCGGTCACGGATCGCTTGGCGGCCGAGGCGTTGATCGTTGATGTCGACGGCTTCGAAGGCCCACTCGACGTGCTGCTGACTTTGTCGCGAACGCAAAAGGTAGATCTGCGCAAGATTTCGGTTCTGGCGTTGGCGCATCAATATCTGGCCTTCGTGGAGCGTGCCCGCGCACTGCGAATTGAATTGGCCGCAGATTATCTCGTGATGGCGGCATGGCTAGCCTTTCTGAAGTCACGGCTACTACTGCCCCCGGATCCTGATGAAGAAGGCCCATCGGGCGAGGAACTGGCCGCCCATCTCGCGTTCCAGCTTGAACGTTTGCAAGCGATGCGCGATGTGGCTGCGCGGCTGATGGCCCGGGACCAGTTGGGACGAGACTTTTTCAGGCGCGGCCAGGGTGAAGATGTCACACGTATCCGCACGGTCAGTTATTCGGCGACGCTGCTTGATCTGATGCAGGGCTATGCTCGCATTCGCACCCGTGATGAGTTCCGCCCATTCGTCATGGATCGCGACGCGGTGTTCACGATGGAACAAGCGTTGGAGCGTATGCGTCCGCTGATCGGTTTTGCCGGCACATGGACGGACATGGCCAGCTATTTACCAGACGGTTGGAACGCCGACCCGATGCGTCGCCGATCGGCAACGGCGGCAACCTTTGCCGCCTCTCTGGAACTGGTTAAGGAAGGGCATATGGAAATCCGCCAAAGTGATACCTTCGCCCCAATCCAATTGCGCAAGAGGACAGAGCGACGTGACTGACGCGACCCAGAATGACACTTCGGGGAACCTGTTCGATGCCCCTCCTTTGGCTGAACAGGAACGTATGGTCGAAGCGGTGCTTTTTGCCAGCGCCGAACCAGTCAGTATTGCCGATCTCGAAGCCCGGATGCCGCATGGCAGTAATGCCAGCCAGGCCATGGAGTTACTGAAAAAGCGTTACGAAGGACGGGGTGTACGCGTGGTTCAGGTGGGTGAGGCCTGGGCTATTCGAACTGCCCCCGATCTGGGCTTTCTGATGCAGAAGGAAACGGTTGAGACACGCAAGCTTAGCCGCGCGGCGATCGAGATGCTGGCGATCATCGCCTATCACCAACCCTGTACCCGCGCCGAAATCGAGGAAATTCGCGGTGTCTCTGTCTCGCGCGGAACAATCGACCAGTTGCTGGAAATGGAATGGATCAGGTTGGGCCGGCGGCGTATGACGCCGGGTCGTCCCGTGACATTTGTGGTGACCCCCCAGTTTCTGGACCATTTCGGCCTTGAAAGCGCCCGCGATCTTCCGGGCCTGAAAGAACTGCGCGCCGCTGGATTGTTGGAAAATCGTCCACCACCCGGAGCGATGCCCATAGGCGAAGGGCGGGACGAAGTAGAAGGTGAGGACGGGCAGTCCGAGCTCTTCGAAGAGGAATGACATGAACCTGAACAGGTTGATTGACCGGATTGTACGAGAGGCTATACGCCACTTGCTAAAGCGTGGCGTCGACACTGGGGTCGATTTCGCCGCGACCCGCAGATTGGATGACCAAGCCACCTCGGCTGAAAAGACGCAGCCGAGACAAAAGCTCTCGCGAGATCAAAAACAGAAATTTCGACAGGCACAACGCATTTCGCGCCAGATGCGGAAGTTTATACGTTTTTAAGTCAACGTAGTAGGTTACAACGGCGCCTTAAAGTGCTTTGACAGCTTTAGGCCTTGACCCTGATAGTTCGACGCGATGCCCGCGCCATACAACTGGGTCGGCAACTCGGCCATTTGTTCATAAACTAGGCGACCTACAACCTGACCGTGCTCCAACACAAAGGGCGCTTCGTGGCATCTCACTTCCAGCACCCCGCGTGATCCCGCACCGCCAGCGGCCGCATGTCCAAAACCGGGGTCGAAGAAACCCGCATAGTGCACCCGGAACTCGCCGACCATGGCGAGATAGGGAGCCATTTCAGCGGCATACATCGGGGGAATGTGAACCGCCTCGCGGCTGACGAGAATATAGAACGCGCCGGGATCAAGAATGATGCGCCCATCCTTGCTGCGCACTTCTTCCCAGTATTCCAACGGCTCATAGGCACCGATTCGATCTAAATCGATAACCCCGGTATGCGGTTTGGCGCGATAGCCCACCAAATCAGTGTTGGGTAGACGCAGGTCAACGGAAAACCCAAGTCCGTCCTGAATAACCGCAGGGCCATCCACCAGCGGAGTTTTGGCGTGCACCGTCCTTAGATCGGTATCAGACAAGATCGCCTGACCCTGACGGAACCGGATCTGGTTGAGCCGCATCCCGGGACGTACCAGAACTGAGAAAGATCGGGGGCAGATTTCAGCATAGAGCGGTCCGACATAACCCGATGCAATCCGGTCAAACTCGGTGCCGCTGTCGGTGATGGTTCGTGTCAGCAGATCAAGTCGCCCGGTAGAACTCTTGGCATTAGCAACCGCATTAATGTCCGGGGGCAGGGCGAGCGATTCCATCAGCGGCACCAGATAGACGCAGCCCTTTTCCAAAACCGCGCCATCGCTGATGTCGATGCGGTGCATCTCGAATTCTTCAAGCCGGTCTTGGACCGTGTTGCCTTCGCCCGCCAGAAACGAGGCGCGGACACGGTAAGCAACTATTCCTAAACGTAGATCAAGACTTGCTGGCTGCACTTGCGCCGCCAGGATCGGGTGTGTTGCGGCAATCTGGCCGCGTTCGATCATCTGCTCGATTTGCTGGTTCGGGCATACGCCTGTCATGCCGATCCCTCTGTGGGCCAGATGTTCTGGCCTGCGGATATGGTACGTCGGTGTGATTTGGTCGGGCTAGCAGGACTCGAACCTGCGACCTTCCGTCCCCCAGACGGACGCGCTACCAGGCTGCGCCATAGCCCGACGTTGGGGTGTTCATAATGGTTTTCCCGGCAGGAGCAAGAGAAAAACATTGCCTTTTTCTTATCCCGCTGCCTGATTGTCGACCTTATCCAGCCATGCCCTCAGATCACGCGCGAGTGGAGCAATCAGGACCAGTTTTTTCTTGTCAAACCGATCGATCGACCAAAGTTTTGCCAGAACTCCCGATTCCGTGCCATCAGATTCGATCTCGCTATGAACCGCAACTTTTGGGGTATCGTCCTCAGTCTTGAATTCACCTGCAAGCCCGGTCGACGCATTGCTCCCGAGGGGAGGCCGTGGTGCGGGAGGGTCCCCAAGGTCCATGTCCATTTGCGTGGCCGTCGGACGGGTGTCCGCATGTTCCATGAAGGGTATTACGTTGCCCTTGGCCGAGGCCTGTTGAACCGCCGGTTCATCCAGGCTTTGCGACAATCGTGCGACATGGGCGACTCCTTCTTCACGCAAAATGCGCTGAACCCCTTTGATTGTCAGGCCGTCATCGTGCAGCAGCCGTTTTATCCCACCGAGCAACTGCATATCATTGGGGCGGTAATAGCGTCGTCCCCCAGCCCGCTTGACTGGCTTGACCTGGGAAAAGCGACTTTCCCAAAAGCGCAGGACGTGGGCTTGTACCCCCAACCAATCCGCAACTTCGCTTATGGTGCGAAATGCGTCGGGAGATTTGCTCATGTCCTCTCGATCCCGAAGTTATTTGCGGTTTCCGGCGGCGACGCGGTCTTTCATCAGATGCGAGGGACGGAATGTCAGCACGCGTCGTGGCTGGATCGGAACTTCTTCTCCGGTTTTGGGGTTACGGCCAATGCGAGCGGTCTTGTCGCGAACGCTGAAAGTACCGAAAGACGAAATCTTGACCTGTTCGCCCCGCACCAATGCGTCAGACATATGGTCCAGTACGCTTTCGACCAACTGTGCACTTTCGTTGCGCGACAGTCCGACTTCGCGAAAGACAGCCTCGCTCAGATCCATCCGAGTCAGTGTTTTGTCACTCATGCCATTTCCCCTGTTGTTGGCAAAGCATAGGGGGAGGGTAAATTCGCTGTCAATATCAATGAATTGCGGGCGGCTGTGTAAGCGCTATCGCGCCTGTTACCATCTCAGGACGACGGCGCCCCAGGCAAGGCCTCCCCCGATTGCTTCGGTTACGATCAAATCACCCGGTTTGATTTGTCCGCGCTGCTTACCAACGGATAGGGCCAGAGGGATGGATGCTGCCGACGTATTTCCGTGATCCTGCACCGTGACGACAACCCGTTCCATTGGAAGGCCCATTTTCTTTGCGGTGCCCTGAATGATGCGAATATTGGCCTGATGCGGCACGATCCAGTCTACATCCGCGCTGCTCAAGCCAGCTTTGCCCAATGCGGTTTCTGCGGTTTTGGCCAGCTTGTCCACCGCGTGGCGAAACACCTGGTTGCCTTGCATGCGTAGATAGCCGGTGTTTTGTGTTGCAACTCCGCCGTCGACATAAAGCAGATCCTTGTACCGTCCGTCCGAGTTGAGATCCGTCGACAAGATGCCCCGGTCTTTTGCTGTTCCTTCACCTTCTTGTGACTCGAGAATCACAGCCCCGGCGCCGTCACCAAACAGAACGCAAGTCGAACGATCGGTCCAATCCATGATTCGCGAAAACGTTTCGGCTCCGATGACCATCACGCGTTTGGCTTGCCCCGACAGGATCAGCGCGTTCGCATTGCTGAGCGCATAGACAAAACCTGCGCAGACGGCTTGGACATCAAAGGCAAATCCCCTGGTCATACCCAGACGGGCCTGCACCATGGTCGCTGCGGATGGAAAGGTCAGGTCGGCGGTCGACGTGGCGAGTACTATGGCATCGATATCTTCAGCGGTCAGTCCCGCATCCTTCAATGCGGCCTCGGCTGCGCAAGTCGCCAGATCCGACGTGGTTTCGCCGTCGGCGGCAAAATGACGGCGCTCGATCCCCGAGCGGGTGCGAATCCACTCGTCCGACGTGTCCAGTGTCACTTCGAATTCCGAATTTGGGACCACGCGTTCCGGCAAATAATGCCCGACACCTACTACTACTGCTCGGCTTGCCATGCCCGGTTACCGCCTTTTGTTATTGTCCAGCCTGCGATGCTGCCTGACCGTCATCTTGGGCAAGCTCCGAGGTTGTTGCAACCCGAGCCGCCAGTTTTTCCGAGAATCCGGACTTTGCCAGCGTGAACGCAAGTTTAACCGCTGCGGAAACGCCCGTCGCATCCGCACCGCCATGAGATTTTACGACTGTTCCGTTCAGACCCAGGAACACGCCGCCGTTGACGCGGCGCGGGTCGATTCTTTTCTTCAACCGCTGCAGTGACGTGATCGCCAGAACTGACGCCAGACGGGACAGCGGAGAGTATTTGAACGCTTCTTTCAAGAGATCGCCGATCAGACTGGCCGTTCCTTCGCCGGTCTTGATCGCCACGTTGCCGGTAAAGCCGTCAGTGACGATCACATCGGCCCGTTTGCCGGTGATATCGCTGCCTTCGACAAAACCGGCGAATTCAAAATTTGCCTGCTCGGCAAACTCTGCGATCAGGCCATGCGCTTCTTTTAACTCGGCGCGGCCCTTGTGCTCTTCGGTGCCGACGTTCAGCAGTCCGATCCGGGGGCGTGACAGGCGCATGCCGTTGCGGGCGTAAGAGGCGCCCATGAGCGCGAATTGCAACAGATCCTTGGCGTCCGCCCTAACATCCGCGCCCACGTCGAGCATGACGTTGAACCCCTGCGGGTTTCGCGACGGAAACAGAATCGCGATGGCAGGCCTGTTCACACCGGGCAGTTTGCGCAGCCGCATCATGGACAGGGCCATGAGCGCACCGGTATTGCCGCAGGACACGGCGCCATGTGCTTCGCCCTCGCGAACCGAGTCGAGCGCTGACCACATCGAGGTTTGCTTGCCGTTGCGCACAACCTGGCTTGGCTTGTCCTCCATCGTGACGACATCGGTACAATCACGAAAAACGACGCGTCCCTCGAGGACACGCCGTTTGGCAACCAGTTTGCGCAGCTGCTCTTCCGGACCGTGCAGGATGAATCCGATTTCCGGATTCTTCTTGGCCGAAATCGAGATGCCCGCCACAACGACCGAAGGACCCGCGTCCCCGCCCATGGCGTCAACCGAGATTATGATCTGTCCGTTCCTGAAACCGGTCTGATCTGGCTGAGCCGTCATGTGGTGGCCTGCACTCGAACGGGCTTAGGCCGCGTCTTCGTCCAGGTCGATTTCGTCGGCCTGAGCGACGACTTCGCGGTCGTCATAGTGACCGCAGGACGCGCACACATGGTGCGGGCGCTTCAGCTCGCCACAGTTCGGACACTCGTTCGGGTTGGCAGCAACCAGAGCGTCGTGCGCGCGGCGGTTGTTGCGGCGCGACTTGGAAACTTTGTTCTGTTGGACAGCCATTGTCTCAACCTTTGTCTGACTGGGGCCTGCGGATCTGCCGCCGGCCGGGTTACATTCTTCGTTTTCTCGTGGCGTGACGCGCGTTTAGGGCACTGCCCTCACGATGTCCAACCCAAAATCCGATGAGCGCGCGAAAATACTGCGATTCTCGTCATGTTCAAGTGGTTTTTCTGAGCGCCTGCTATGACAGGTCTCGGGCCTCATGTCACTTGTCTTTTTTTAGCGTCTTGCGCAATTCGGCCAAACCCGCAAACGGCTTTACGTCCTCGTCTGTCATGGCTTGTTTTCCCGGTTCCGTATATACTGCTTCACCCAGATCGGCACCGTCCTTGCGAGGATATTGTGGCAAGGCCAAAGACAGCGCTTCGATCATCACAGTGTCGAGATCGATGAATGCTTCCAGTGCCTCGGTCTCGTCATCTTCGGGCATTTCGGCCTCGGCTTCGTCTGGTTCCTGCCAATCGGCCAGAAACACGCGGCGCACATCGGAATCGATGCGGGTGGTGACAGGTTCCAGAGAGATCACGCAAGGCTGGACCACGGTTGCGCCCAGCTTTGCCGAAAGAACCCAATCGCGTTTTCCTCGTGACCGAAGCTCTCCTGTAAAGCTCAGTTTACGCAAGCCCAACAGGTCCATTTCATCTCTGATGCGTTCCAGTTCAGATGCGTCGGGACGCAGGTGGAACTCCGTTGGCGTGTTTTGGGCAAGGTCGGCGACCCGAAGGGGTGTCTGGTCTCTCATCCGGGATCTTTCGTGTGTTGAACCGGCGCGTTGGTTTCTGTAATCGGATAGAAGCCGCGTGGCGCCAAGGCAAGAGGTTCTGGATGGTAAAGTTTAATGATCTGCTGACACCGGCAATCCGGGTGATCGCATTCGGGACCTGTCTGGCTGTCGCCACGGCCTGTACGCCGATATACAAGAAGCACGGTTATGCTCCGAGCCAGGCCGAACTGGCTGAACTGAAAGTTGGGGTTGATACCCGCGATAGCGTGATCGAAGCGGTCGGCGCACCGGGGGCATCCGGGGTGTTGAAGGATTCTGGGTATTATTATGTCGTGTCCCGGTTCCGTCATTATGGCCCGAAACAGCCCGAGGTTGTGTCGCGGGAGCTGGTAGCCATCACCTTTGACCAGCGAGGCGTGCTACGCAATATCGAGCGCTATACGCTGGAAGATGGGATCGTCGTGCCGCTCGAGCGTCGAGTGACCAGTTCCAGCGTGGAGGACAAGACCTTCCTGCGTCAGTTGTTGGGCAGCATCGGAAGCTTCAACCCGGCAAACGCGTTGAACTGATAATGGCCTATTGTTATGCCGATTTGTCCTTGTCGCCGCTTGCGTGACGCAGCGAATGTGCTTACGTGATCCGGGCGGCGCTGCGGGGAAGTCAACCTTGGCAGAAACGGTTTTGGTGGACAAAGGACGTTATAGGGCGCGATGTGCCTCTTCGGCTGGGGATGTCGCTGACGCACAGGCATTGCGTAGTCTTGCGTTCAAAGCAAAAGTGCTGGATCAGGACGAATTCGATCAACGCTGTACACATGTCCTGATTGAGGACATGCGCGCGAACGGGCGTATCGTGTGTTGCTTCAGGATGCTGACGCTTGACTGCGGACGTGACATTCATCGCAGTTATTCCGCACAATATTATGACCTTTCGGGGTTGTACGATTTCACCGGACGTATGGTTGAAATGGGACGGTTCTGTGTACACCCCGATTGGAATGACCCTGATATTCTGCGGGTCGCATGGGGGGCGATGGCGGTTTTCGTGGACCGGTACAATGTGGAAATGCTGTTTGGGTGCTCTTCGTTTGCTGGCACTGAAACCAGGCAATACCTGGATGCGTTTGCCATGTTGAAGGACAGACACCTCGGCCCGAAACGCTGGCTACCGCGCGTCAAGTCGCCGGATGTATTCCGGTTTGCCGCGCGGCTGAGGAGGCGGCCGGATGTGAAGCAGGCGATGTTGAGGATGCCGCCAATGCTCAGGACATATCTGGCGATGGGCGGTTGGGTTGGCGATCACGCGGTTGTGGATCGGTACATGAACACGCTGCATGTCTTTACCGGGCTTGAAATCGGCGCGATCCCTGCGTCGCGCAAGCGCTTGTTGCGTTCAGTCGCCGGGTATTTGGAACAGGAAGAAGCACAGGCCGTTGACGCGGTGAGCGCTCCGGTTTAGCTGGCGGGAATGGCGAGAATTCCTTTGTTGCAGATGTCCGGCATTTCCCTGACTTTCGGGGGTGATCCGGTTTTTTCCGATCTCGATCTGGTAATCCAGCCGGGCGACAGGGTCGCTTTGGTGGGGAGAAACGGATCGGGCAAGTCGACCCTGATGAAAATGATGGCCGGACTGGTGGAGCCGGATGCAGGCGATATCATTATTCCTCCAGGTAAATCAGTTGGTTACATGGAGCAGGATCCGGATATGTCGGGTTTTGCGACGCTGGGGGATTATGCATCGAGCGGGTTGGAGCCCGGCGAGTTGTACAAGGTGGAGCGCGCTGGGGAAGGGTTGAAATTCGATCCCGCCCATGCGGTAAACACCGCTTCGGGCGGTGAGCGGCGACGGGCCGCGCTGGCCAAGCTGATGGCCGAAGCCCCCGATCTGATGCTGTTGGATGAGCCGACGAACCATCTGGATATCGAGGCGATCCGATGGCTGGAAAATGAGTTGAAGGCCACTCGTGCGGCCTATGTCCTGATCTCGCACGACCGCGCATTCTTGCGTGAGCTGACGCGCGCAACCCTTTGGATAGACAGAGGAATGGTTCGCAGGCAAGAGAGGGGTTTCGAGGCTTTTGAGGCCTGGCGCGATCAAGTTTGGGAGGAAGAGGACACCGCGCGCCACAAGCTGGATCGGCTGATCAAATCCGAGGCCCGCTGGGCGGTCGAAGGCATCAGTGCGCGGCGCAAGCGCAATCAGGGACGGGTGCGGGCGCTGCAGGCGCTGAGAGCCGAACGTGCAGCGCAGATCAAGCGGCAGGGATCTGCGGCTATGTCTTTGGAATCAGGTCCGAAATCCGGTCGCAAGGTGATTGACGCCAAGGGCGTGAGCAAAAGCTTCGACGGCAAGCAGATCGTCCGCAACTTTGATTTGCTGGTCCAGCGTGGTGACCGGGTCGCGTTTGTCGGACCGAATGGTGTTGGAAAAACAACTGTTCTCAATATGTTGCTGGGGACAGTTGAACCGGACGACGGAACGGTAGCAACAGGCACCAATCTGGAAGTGGCGGTATTCGATCAGACCCGGGCGCAACTTGATCCCGAGATGAGCCTTTGGGACAGTTTGACAGGCGATCCGGAGATGCGTGTTTCGGGCAAGGCAGACCAGGTCATGGTGCGCGGTATTCCCAAGCATGTCGTTGGTTATCTTAAAGAATTTCTGTTTGACGAACGACAGGCAAGGGCGGCTGTCAAGTCGTTGTCGGGTGGGGAAAAAGCGCGGTTGCTGCTGGCGAAACTGATGGCGAAGCCGTCGAATTTGCTGGTGCTGGACGAGCCGACGAACGATCTGGATGTGGAAACGCTGGATCTGTTGCAGGAGTTGTTGGACGACTATGACGGTACCGTCCTTCTGGTCAGCCACGACCGGGATTTTCTGGATCGGGTGGCCACCACCACGATCGCGATGGAGGGCAACGGGCGTGCCGTCGTCTATGCCGGAGGTTGGTCGGATTATATCGCGCAGTGCAGTGATGAAACTGTAAAAAAAGAAGAAAAAACAAAGGTATCAACGCCAAAGATAAAGTTGGAAGTCAAGCCGAAAGAGGGCCTGACATTCTCGGAAAAACACCGGCTTGAAAAGCTGCCAAAGGAGATCGAACGGCTGGAAGCCGAGATCGGAAAGTTGCAGGAGTTCATGTCGGATCCGGAATTGTACACCCGTGAGCCGGTCAAGTTTCAGAAGGTCACCGAGGCGCTGGTCGAGCGGCAGGCAAAGCTGGCCGCAGCCGAGGAGGAATGGCTGATGCTGGAAGAGAAGGCCGAGGCCGGTTGAGCCGGATTGTGCGAATTGTACCGGGTTTCAGACCCCGGTTGTCCAAAATGTACATATGAAAACCGGCCCGGAGCATAGCTCCGGGCCGTTTCGTCAGAACCGTTCAGCGCATCCGCAACGCGCCGTCGAGGCGAATGACCTCGCCATTGAGATAGCCCATCTCGACGATGAAGCCGGCCATGCGGCCAAACTCTTCGGGGCGGCCCAGACGCGGCGGGCAGGTGACCTCGGCGGCAAGCTGATCCTGCGCCTCTTGCGGCAGGCCCAGCAGCATCGGGGTCAGAAAGATGCCGGGCGCGATGGCCATGACGCGGATGCTGTCACGGGCAAGGTCGCGGGCCATCGGCAGGGTCATGCCGACGATGCCGCCCTTGGAGGCGGAGTAGGAGACCTGGCCTTTCTGCCCGTCAAAGGCGGCGATGGAGGCGGTATTGATGATCACACCGCGCTCGCCGTTTTCATCCGGTTCATTCTTTGCCATTTCGGCGGCGGCGAGGCGGGCGACGTTGAAGCTGCCGATCAGGTTGATATCGATCGTCATGTCGAAGGTCTTGAGCGGCAGCGGGCCGTCCTTGCCCAGCGTCTTGCCGACGGTGCCGATCCCGGCGCAGTTCACGGCGGCGGTGATCCGCCCCATCTTGTCGACGGCATGGGCGATGGCGGCGGCGACCGACGTTTCACTGGTTACATCGGTTTCGGCAAAATGCCCGCCGATCTCGGCGGCGACATTTTGACCGCGCTCGACATCGCGGTCAAAGATGGTGACCTGCGCGCCGTTTGCGGCGAAATAGCGGGCGGTGGCCTCGCCAAGGCCCGAGGCCCCTCCGGTGACGATGACGGCGGTGGTGCTGAGCTGCATTTCTGGTTCCTCTCCCCGGATATGAACAGGTGTTCAAATAATGCAATCCTGTGTATCTGTCCACCTCTCATGCGGCCAGGCGTGTTGGAGTATCCGGGTCGCAGGGGGCAAGGCGGTTGAGTGTTCATTCAGCAGATCGCGGCGAAGGGGTGTATTTGGCCAATTTTCGCAACCAGTGCATAATGCCCGCCGTTTGGGATCGGAAACCAGTTCGAGGGGGGAAACTCGATGGATGCATTATGGCATACGCCGCAGATCAGGATTGACGAGAAATGCCGGACTGCCTGGGTTCAGGTTGGGGATGGTTTGTTGAGGCAGCATGACAAGTTCAAAAAGGAAAACGACAGGCTGATCAAACTGGTCGAGGACATGCGCAAGGCTGAACAGGCCTATTTGCAGGCCGAAGCGAAAATGCGGAATCAGCTGCAGCTGGTCATGAAGACGGCAGAAAAGAGCGCGCGCGTGGCGGCGCAGCTGCGGTCCAAGGACCTGAAGAACTGCAAGGTGGCAAAATCGAACTCGTTGATCGAGCGTTACATGGAAAAGAGCGTTGCAGGATTTGAAAAGCAGTTGAGCGACTGGATCAAGGCGCACAAGAAAGTGCTGGGCATGCCGAATGCCAAGCAGCGCCTGCCAATGCGGTGATTTTGCACCGGCCCCGGCCAAGACAGGGTTGGCCGCAGCAATTCGTGGGCGCAGGCCACGCGCCGGGTCAGCGACTGCCTGATCCAGCTTTGCGATTTCTTTCCGGGCATCGAAAGAACGCCAATTTGAAACCGGGTTGGGTATTGTCGGGGAACTGTTGGTCGAATCACGGGGGAATTCATGCTCAGACTTGTTATCACTTTGGGTGTTTTGACTGCTTTGAGCAGTCCTGTGATGGCCGATGGGTTTCTGGACAAGGTCAAGAAGGGGGCAGAGAATACAGCGGATGCCGTGGGGCGCGGGGCCAAAAAGGCCGGAAAAGCGCTGGAAAAGGGAGCGGAGGCCGTCGGTGACACGGTCGACTCGACCGCCGAACTGGTCACGAACGAAGCCACGCCGGAGGAGACGCGCGCGAAGCTCGACGCGATGGCGGACGACATTCTGGCAAGGCTCCTGACCGAGAATGCAGATGCGGCCCAGTTGTTCGAGATCAGCGAGGGATATGCGGCGTTCGACACGCGCAAAGTGACCGTGTTCCCGGTATCTGCCGGTTACGGGCGCGGCGTTGCGGTGTCCAGGCTTGATGCCCGGCGGACGTATATGAACATGGGAACCGGCGGTGTTGGCGCTTCGCTGGGGATCGGTGGTTTCAAGACCCAGTTCGTCATCCTGTTCGAAACGCAGGCGGATTTCGACAAGTTCGTGACCGAGGGATACGACGCGACAGCGGAAACCGGGGCGATGTTCGGCGACGACACCACTCAGGAAGCGGCCAGATTCGTCGATGGCCGGACGTTTTTCGTGCTCAGCAAGAAGGGGTGGCGCGTCGCGGCGAGCGCGTCCGGCACGAAATACTGGAAATCGCCGGAACTGAACTAGGGGTCAGGCCGAGCAGCTGGCCCCGCCCAGAACGCAGAACTTGGCGCAATGGGGATGGTTCAGATGCACGTCCGCCTCGGCGTCTTCCAGCGTGGAGCCCAATTCGAATTCCGGCGAATAGGGCAGCAGGGTGCAGGCCAGAACAGCCGGTTTCGACGCCCCTTTGCGTTTGACCACCATGCGCGAGGTTGCGCACATCACGTCGGTTGGCGCCTTGTTCAGAATGCCCCAGCAGGCCGTTGTGATTTCGGGCACTTCGACGGTTTCATCCATTTCGGGAAACAGCACGGTCTGGCCGGGGTCGTTGGCGTCGATGTCGATACCGTGTTCCTTGAAGAAAGAAGCATAGCCCTGGCGGCTTTCGGCGTCTGTCTCGCCCCAGACGGTGCGGCCCGCGATGGTCATCCGAATCCCGTTGTCACGAAGCCATTTCATGCCTTCGAGTGTTCTGTCAAAACTGCTTGTGCCGCGTTCGGTGTCGTGCAGTTCCGGTCGGGGGTGATCAAGCGAGATGCGCAATGTCAGGCGGTCTCCGAAATCCTGTTTGAGGCCGATCAGCCCGTCGCGCATTTTCGGGCGCATCATCGGCTGCATGGCGTTTGTCAGAATCAAGACCTCGAATCCCCGCTCCAGCGAAGCGCGGGCCATGTCGATGATTTGCGGATTCATGAATGGTTCGCCGCCGGTGAAGCCGATTTCGCGGATCGGCCAGTTGCGGGCTGCAATCTGGTCGAGGTACTCGCGCACTTCTGCGGCGGTGATATAGACCAGCGCGTCGTTGGTGGGGCTGCTGTCGATGTAACAATTGGCGCATTCGATGTTGCACAGGGTTCCGGTATTGAACCACAGGGTCCGGGGGTCGCTCAGGCGGACGGACGCGCGGGTTTGTCCGTCGGCTGTCACGTATCTGTCCTGGAACTTGCCCAGGTTTGCTTTGTGCAACACGTTGTCTTTCATACCCACATCCGGCTGTTGAACTTGTCGGTTCGTTCTAGCCTGACGCGGGAAGAAAGTTAAAGTAGGCCATCAGGTGCTGACAGAGTTTTGATTTGAAGAGAGCAGGATTATGATTGCGCTAACATTGGACAGGCAACCAGATCGACGTTAAGGACAAGTTATGGTTTCACGCGTTATTCCGGTTGATCCGTTCGACCTCGTAATTTTTGGCGGTACGGGCGATCTTGCCCGGCGCAAGATCCTTCCGGCTCTGTTTCGGCGCTTTTGTGCGGGGCAATGGCCGCATGATGTGCTGCTTTTGGGGGCTGCGCGCAGCGATCTTGACGATGAAGGCTATCGCGAACTCGTCGGCGGATTCCTGAAAGACCACGCCGGGGAGCGGGCGAAAGACGGGCAGGCCCTGCAGGCATTCCTGGCACGTGTCGGATATGTGCGAATCGAGGCGCAGGGATCGGAAGGATGGAGGGAGCTTGCCCAGCGCCTGTCGCCGGACAGGGTTCGGGCCTTTTATTTCTCGGTCGGACCGCGCCTGTTCGGCGCGCTGGCCGAGCGGATCGAGGCGCATGGCATGGTCACCGACCAAACGCGGATCGTGGTCGAGAAGCCGTTCGGCCATGACCTTACCAGTGCCCGGGATTTGAACAGGACATTGGCGGGTCATTTCCAGGAACGGCAGATTTACCGGATCGACCATTATCTGGGGAAGGAAACGGTTCAGAACCTGATGGCGGTGCGGTTCGGCAACATGCTGTTCGAGCCGCTGTGGAACAGCCAATACGTGGATCACATTCAGATCACCGTTGCTGAAACGGTCGGTGTGGACGGGCGCGAAGAGTATTACGACCGCGCCGGCGCGATGCGGGACATGATGCAGAACCACCTGATGCAGCTTTTGTGCCTGATCGCGATGGAGCCGCCCGCCAAGTTCGACCCTGACGCGGTTCGGGACGAAAAGCTCAAGGTGATCCGCGCGCTTGATCCGGTCTTGCCGCATCACATCGTGCGAGGGCAGTTTGCGACCGCACAAGGGCTGACCGGATATCGGGATGTGGTGGGAAATCCGCGTTCCAGCACGGAAAGTTATGTCGCGCTGCGCACGCATATCAGCAACTGGCGATGGGCGGGAACGCCATTTTATCTGCGCACGGGCAAACGGTTGGTGGCCCGGTCTTCGGTCATCAACGTGATGTTCAAGGATGCGCCGCATTCAATCTTTGGCGAAGAGGCCGGACGCCACGCGAATGTTCTGTCGATCCGGTTGCAGCCCAACGAAGGCATTACGCTGAAGGTAACGATCAAGGAGCCGGGGCAGGGTGGTATGCGTCTGGTGGACGTTCCGCTGGACATGAGTTTCGCCGAAGCGCTGGGGCCTGAAAACCAGGATCCGCCCGATGCTTATGAAAGGTTGATCATGGATGTGGTTCGTGGCAACCAGACGTTGTTCATGCGCGGTGACGAGGTCGAGGCCGCCTGGGCCTGGACCGATCCGATCATCGCGGGATGGGAGGCGCGAAATGATGTGCCCAAACCCTATGATTGTGGCAGTATCGGGCCGGGTGACGCCGAACTGTTGATGAAACGCGACGGTCGTCGCTGGCAGGGGATCAAGCCATGAAAATTCAGGAATATGCGGATCGGGATTTGCTGGCGATGGATGTGGCGAACATGCTGGCCGGTGAGCTTGAGGCTGTATTGTTTCACGAAGAAACGGCGTCATTTGCCGTACCCGGAGGTACCACGCCGGGGCCGATATTCGACAGTCTGTGCGCGGCGGATATCGAGTGGGACAGGGTGCATGTTCTGCCAACCGACGAGCGCTGCGTGCCCGAAGATCACGAACGCTCGAACGCACGGCTGATCAAGGAACGTCTGCTGGTGAACCGCGCGTCGTCGGCGCGCTTTTTGCCGTTATACGTGCCGGGTTCCGAGCCAGAGGATGTACTGACCGACATTGAGGCCATGCTTGCGCCGGAATTGCCGCTGTCGGTTCTGGTGTTGGGAATGGGCGAGGACATGCACACGGCTTCTCTGTTTCCGGGAATGCCGGGGCTGATGGACGCGATGGGCGACCACGCGCCGGTGCTGGCCGTGGCGCGCCCGCAGACCCAGCCCGAAACCAGGATCACGCTGACCGGGCCGGTCCTGGACGGGGCGTTGTCCAAACATCTGGTCATCTATGGGGCGGAAAAACGCGAGGCCCTGGAACGGGCGATGTCGCTTCCTCCCGAAGACGCCCCGATTACCGCGGTGCTTCGCGGTGCGACCATTCACTGGGCAGCGTGAGAGCGGTGATGTTCGATGAATTGAAAGGTGTCGCCGCACATTCGCGGGACCGGAAAATCCTGGATCTGTTCGAGGCCGATCCGAACCGTGCCGAACGGTTTTCCGTCGCTGCCGGCGATCTGTTGTTCGACTATTCCAAGACACAGATCGACGAGGATGTCCGCAAGCGTCTTTTGGCGCTGTGTGATACGGTAAGACTGGCCGAGCGCCGCGAGGCGATGTTTTCGGGGGCAGCCATCAACGAAACCGAAGGCCGCGCGGTCCTGCACACGGCGTTGCGCAACCTCGACGGCGGCCCGGTCGTGGTGGATGGGCAGGACGTGATGCCGGATGTTCTGGAAACCCTGCAGCGCATGCGGGTGTTTGCCGAAAAGATACGTGGCGGCGCGTTGCGAGGGGCGGGGGGCAGTTTCACCGACGTCGTGAACATCGGCATCGGCGGGTCGGATCTTGGGCCGGTCATGGCGACGGCGGCCCTGTCTGTGTATCATGACGGGCCGAGGATGCATTTCGTGTCGAATGTGGATGGCGCGCATATCGCGGATACGCTGCGCCCGTTGGATCCCGCGCGCACATTGGTGATCGTGGCGTCGAAGACCTTTACGACCATCGAGACCATGACGAATGCCCGTACGGCACGGGCCTGGATGACGGAAGGCGGCGGCGATCCGGCCCTGCAGTTTGCGGCCGTTTCCTCCGCTGCGGATCGGACCGGAGCCTTTGGCATTCCGTCCGGGCAGGTATTCGGTTTCGCGGATTGGGTTGGCGGGCGATACTCGGTCTGGGGGCCTATCGGTCTTCCGGTGTTGATTGCCGTCGGATCCCAGGCGTTCGACGCCTTTTTGCGCGGGGCCCAGGCGATGGACCTGCATTTCCGATCGGCGGACTGGCACGAGAACATGCCGGTGATGCTGGCCCTGGCCGGCGTTTGGCATCGTCAGGTTCTGGGTCACCCCAGCCGTGCGGTTCTGCCTTACGATCAGAGGCTTTTGCGTCTGCCGGCCTATCTGCAGCAGTTGGAGATGGAATCGAACGGAAAGTCCGTCGCCATGGACGGTACCGCCTTGCCGTTCCCGTCGGGGCCGATTGTCTGGGGAGAGCCGGGTACGAACGGCCAGCACGCGTTTTACCAGTTGATCCATCAGGGCACGGACGTGATCCCCTGCGAATTCATGGTCGCGGCCGAGGGGCATGAACCAGAACTGAGACATCATCACAGGCTGTTGCTGGCCAACTGCCTGGCGCAATCCGAAGCATTGATGCGTGGTCGTTCGCTGGAGGAGGCGCGGTCGAGGATGGCGGAAACGGGGTTGACCGGGGCGGAACTGGAACGTCAGGCGCGGCATCGCGTTTTTTCTGGCAACCGCCCCTCGACAACTTTGATGTATCCAAAGCTGACACCCTATGTCCTGGGCCAGATCATCGCTCTTTATGAACACCGCGTCTTTGTCGAGGGTATCATTCTCGGGATCAACTCCTTTGATCAATGGGGTGTCGAGTTGGGCAAGGAGCTGGCCACATCGCTGGGGCCGATCGTCGATGGTGAGGCTGCCGCCGATGGCAAGGACGGCTCGACCGCGGCGCTGGTTGCCTATGCACTTCGGCACCGGGACTGAGGCGGCGGGAGCGACCGGGCTGGCTGATCCAATCTAAGCGGTTGTCTTGGCATCGATTGATTGGCACTGTTCCACGCAGGAGGGCGTGTGCCCCGGTGTGTCTTGCCGGGACCACGGGACAGGGATGTCAGGCAGGGGCGGAGTGAATACCGCCATGCCGAAGGGGAGGATTTTGCATGCTTGGACAGATGATGACGCAGCCGTTGCTGATCTCGTCCTTGATCGACCACGCGGAACGATATCACGGGACGACCGAGATCTGGTCTGTCGAGACCACGGGCGGTGTCACGCAGTCAAGTTGGGGTGAGGTTGCTGTCAACGCCCATCGTCTGGGGTCGGCCCTGACGCGTCTTGGGCTGGAACCGCAGGACAGGGTGGCAACGATCGCCTGGAACAATCGCCGCCATCTGGAGGCCTATTTCGCGGCGTCCAGCGCTGGGTTTGTCTGTCACACGATCAATCCCCGCCTGTTCCCCGAGCAGCTGGTGTACATCATCAACCATGCCGAAGACCGCGTGGTATTCTTTGATGCGACCTTTGTACCGCTCATCGCGGCGCTGCACGACAAGCTGACCGAAGTGCGCCATTTCATACTGATGGGGCCGCGCGACCAGAACGCCGCCGATCAGATACCGGGGCTTTTGTTTTATGACGAGTTCATCGAAACCGGGGATGCCGGTTTCGAATGGCCCAGTTTCGATGAAAACACCGCGTCAAGCCTTTGTTATACATCGGGAACCACCGGGCATCCGAAAGGTGTCTTGTATTCCCACCGGTCAACCGTGCTGCACAGCTTTGCGTCGAACACTCGGGATGTGATCGGATACTCGGCGATGGACACGGTGCTGCCCGTGGTGCCGATGTTCCACGTAAATGCCTGGGGGTCGCCTTATGCCTGCGCGATGTCCGGTTCGCGCATGGTTCTGCCGGGGCCGAACCTGACCGGTGAGGCGCTTGTCGAATTGATCGATACATATGAGGTGACAACCTCGCTGGGCGTGCCGACGATCTGGCAGGGATTGCTGGCCGCTGCCGCGAAATCGGGCAGCAGGCTGGGCAGCCTGAAAAGAACCATCATTGGCGGGTCGGCTTGCCCGCCGTCGATGATTGCGACATTCCGGGACCAATACGGGGTGGATACGGTTCACGCCTGGGGCATGACCGAAATGAGCCCGCTGGGAAGCGCCAACATACCGCTGGCCAAGCACCGGGATCTGCCGATCGACGAACAATACCGGCTGCGCGAAAGCCAGGGGCGCCCGCCATTCGGGGTTGATCTGAAGATCGTCGATGATGACGGCAATGACCTTGCGCATGACGGTGTGACACAGGGCGACCTTATGGTGTGCGGGCACTGGGTGCTGGACAGCTATTTCCACATGGAAGATCAGGAAATTCTGCAGGATGGCTGGTTTGCCACCGGAGATGTGGCGACAATCGACGCAGACGGGTACATGACCATTCGCGACCGGTCGAAGGACATCATCAAATCCGGCGGGGAATGGATCAGTTCGGTGGAGCTGGAAAATATCGCCGTGGCCCATCCCAAGCTTGCCACTGCGGCGGTTGTTGGCGTGAAACACCCGAAATGGGACGAACGCCCGCTGTTGGTCGCGGTGAAAGCCGAAGGCGAAGACCCGACCGAGCAAGAGCTTTTGGCCTATTTCGAAGGCAAGATCGCCAGTTGGCAGATCCCGGACAAGGCGGTGTTTGTCGATGCCTTGCCGCTGAATGCCACCGGCAAGGTTCTGAAGCGCAAGCTCCGCGATGAATTCGGAGATGTTTTGTTGCGGTAGACAGCCTGTGTCACGCGGTGGCTGTCAGGCCCGTGACCAGATGGAGCGGTGAATATGGAAACCGTGGGAAAAACAGCAGTTGTAACAGGGGCCGGACGCGGCATCGGTCGCAGTCTTGCGCAGGCTTTGTCAAAAGCCGGCATGAACCTTGTTCTGGTCGGACATAACGGTGCGGCCCTTGAAGAGACTGCATCCGGTCTTGCAGGCAAATCCATTTGCGTCGTCGCGGATGTTTCAAAGCTGGAAGATGTTCAGCATGCAGCAGACGAGACGATACGCGCGTTTGGTGCTGTTCATTTGCTTTACAACAACGCCGGTGTGGGACCGTTCGCGTCTGTGCAAGAAACGACGATGGCGGAATGGGAGTGGGTTCTGTCCGTCAATTTGTAGGGTGTTATTAACGGGATACAGGTTTTCCTGCCAGTGTTCGAGGCCCAGAACGAAGGCCACATTCTTGCAACTGCATGCGAGTCGGGATTGTATGGCGTGCCGTTTCTGGCGGCATACAACACATCAAAATTTGCCGTTGTCGGCCTGATGCAGTCTTTGGAAAGAGATTTGCGGGCGTCTGGTTCGAAGGTCACTTCGTCGGTTCTGTGTCCCGGTGCGACACGCTCTCATATTTTGGCCGGAGAACGCCCGGACTACGCGCACAGGCCTGCTCCGGTTTCAGAGAAAACCAGAGCATTCCGGGAGGTGGTGGGTGAAGCAATTGAGGCTGGTATGGACCCGGACGCAGTGGCCGAATGTGTTCTCGATGGAATGAGACGGAAACATTTCTGGCATTTTTCACATGATCACGTCCCGCAAACGGCATTCAAGCAAGCCCAGGACATGGTGGAAAGTCGTCAATTGTCCGAGCTGTAGAATGAGAGTGAACAGGCCCCGGAACGTGAAGCCATGCTGACAGGTTCAAGATGGATGCCGTTTCGGTTTTCAGGTTTGGGGAAATGTCTGGGGCTCAGGCTCTGCAATACACCCAGACGTTGCCGGTTTTTCCATGTCAGCTTAATTGCCTCAGCGGCTCCGGATTAAGAGTGGGCGATAGTGCGTGGAAAATAGAGAGAAATATCAAGGAGCCTTGGAGCGGGTAACGGGAATCGAACCCGTAACTTAAGCTTGGGAAGCTCGCGTGATACCTTTTCACCATACCCGCGCTCTGTGATTTCGAGATATTCAATCGGCGGTGGTCCGTCAAGCGGTGGACCGCAGGGTGCGGCGGTTCCTTTTGTGCCGGGTGGTGCGCCCGGTGTGGTTACCCGGGTCTGGCCGAAAATCTCAGCGACAGGCAGGACATGCCGCCGTCAAGCCGGGCGCAATCACGGTTGTCGATCTCGACCACCTCAAAGCCTTGGCGGTCCAGCATCTCGGCGGTGCGGGGAAAGCCTGCGGGGAAGAGGACCAGATTGTTGAAACGGATCGCATTGGCCGCGGCTTCTTCGCCGTCGGCGGTATGAAGAACCCGGTACCCGTCGAAACAGCCCGATGCGTCCAGCCGCCGTGTCGAAAGCACGGTTTCCGCATCCATCAGCGAGCAATCGGTCTTGAAATGCAAGACACCCTTTGGCGTAAACACTTCGCGCAGGCTGTGCCCCCAGTCGGACACGATGTCACGCAGTTCCCGAACCCCGGCTTCGTCGGTGCGGGCGGACCGGCCAACCAGAATTTCGCGGCCGGTTACGAGAATGTCGCCGCCTTCGATGAATCCGGGCCCTTTGATCTCGTGGATGTCGTCAAAGCATTCGGTCAAGGCAGGGGCCATTTCGGCAACTTCCCCCAGACGGGAAGGGGCGCCGGGACGCATCAGGACCGCGCCTTGCGGAAGGCACAGGGCCGTGTCCTCGACAAACACCGAGTCGGGGAATGCATCCAGTGGCTCCAGCTCGATCACCGTCGCGCCGGTGCTTTTCAGGGCGGTCACATAGGTGGCGTGTGCCGCCAGCATCGATGCGAGGTCCGGTGTGCCGGTGTCTTCGGCCCTGAGACCGTTGACGACGCTTGCGGACGGGCGGCGGGTGATTGCATGGGTGAATTCGAAGGAAGGGTTGTTCATCATCTGTGTTCCGTGGGTCATGCGGCGTCGCGCCCCAGTTTTTTGGCGCAGGCGATCATGCGGTCGATTGCCGTGGTGAATGTGTCGTCATCGATGGTCAGGGCAACCCTGATCCAGCCGTCGAGCGATGCGCCGAAAGAGGAGCCGGGCATCACGGCAACGCCTGCCTTGTCCAGCAGGTCAAGGGCAAAGGTTTTCCCGTCCAGGCCGGTCGCGGCCACGTTGACCATCGCGAACATTCCGGCCTGCGGTTCATGAACGATCAGGCTGGTATCATGGTTCAGACGATCTGCCAGCAGGGCGGCGCGCGCTGCGAACCGCTCGCGCATGCCGGAGGCGACAGCGGAGCCTTCGCGGACGGCCAGTTCGGTCATATCGGCAATGAACGGCTGGTTTCCGAACAGAATGGTTTCCGAGACCGGCAGCAGCGCGTCGCAGAACGCCGCCGGCGCCACGCACCAGCCGCTGCGAAACCCGGGTGCGGCGTGGGATTTGGATATCGATGACACGGCAATGACCCGGTCGACCAGGTCCGGCGAGGACAGCGGCGAGACAAAAGCCTGCCCCGGAAAGACGAGGTCCTGGTAGACTTCGTCGGAAATCAGCCACAGGTCGTGCTTTTTTGCCAGATCACCTATGGCGCTGATGTCGGAGGCGGTCAGAATTGCGCCTGTCGGATTGTGGGGCGTGGTCAGCAGAATGGCGCGGGTGCGCGGCGTGATACGCGCAGCGATGTCTTTGGCCTGCATCCTGAAGCCGGTTTCGGCTTGCAGCGGAACGGCAACCATGTCCGCGCCCGTGGCGCGGATCACGGCCTCATACGTGGCATACATCGGGTCGCCGACCAGAACTTCGTCCCCGTGTTCGGCGACGCCCATCAGCACGGCAAAAAGCGCGGTCTGGGTTCCCGGAAAGCACAGGATGTTCTCGGGGCTGAACGGCCGGGTATGCGTTTGGCTGTACCTTTCGGCCAAGGCCCGGCGCAGTCCGGCCTCGCCGCGGCCATCGGAATAGCCGGTTCTTCCGCGGCGCATGGCGCGGTCTGCGGCATCGATCAATGCGGTGGGCGTCGGAACATCCGGTTCACCGATGGTCATTTCGATGACATCCAGCCCCTGATCACGCATCTCGCGGGCTTTTTGATGGACGTCCCATTTGGCGCCACCGAGCCCTGCCAGACGCGTTGTAATTGCTGCGGTTTTCATTGTCGTACTTTCATTGTTCAAGCTTCAACCCGATAATGGCGCCGACCGATTCAAGGCCGATACCGACCAGTTCCTCGGTGTCGAAAATGTCGGGCAGTGCGCCGCCCTCCATCCACAGCCCGTCGATGACCGCGTTGCAGGCCGTCGCGAGGTGGTGCAGCCGCCTTGGCGTTTCGTTCCGACCGTTTTCCCTGAGCGCGGCACAAATCAGATCTTCGAGGCGGTTTCGGAACTTGTCATAGGTGCGTTCGTGAGTGGCCTTCATCTGCGCGTCGTTTTTCACCTTGTTGAGAAAGCTGGCCCACAAGGCGATCGAACGCGGGTCGACCACAGGCGGGCTGAGCGAGGCGCGAACGAATATCGCCAGACGGTCTGTTGCGGACCCGCTGAATTCGGCGGCCGGGGCGAAGGTGAGATCCGTCATCCGGTCCATATGGTGCCCGTAGGCGGCAACGATCAGGTCATCCTTTGATGAAAAGTAATGCCGGATCAGGCCTTGCGTGACATCGCCCCGTTCCGCGATTTCGCGCACCGTCGCACCCCTGACGCCGTTTTCTGCCACAAGTTCGAGCGCGGCCTCGATCAACGCAATCTTGCGTTGCTCGGGCGTTTCACGCGTAAACTTTCGGCGTTCTTCGGGCATGCGCTGTTCCGTCTTGATGACCGACGTAATTATACGCTTGCATAATTACTGGTGTTGCGGCTTACTACAAGCGGAAAAGCGGGGAAGCCGTACCATGCCAGAAACCTTGGCCGTTGACAGGGCAGCGATTGCCGAGACCTCGGAAGAGGCCATTCGTGTCGATGATTTGCACAAATCTTTCGGCAGTCTCGAGGTTCTGAAAGGCGTTTCCCTGACCGCCAACAAGGGCGACGTGGTGGCCATTATCGGCGGCAGCGGGTCGGGGAAGTCGACCATGCTGAGATGCATCAACTTTCTGGAAACGCCGTCATCGGGAACAATCGTCATCGGGGGCGAAACCGTCGAGATGCGCGCCGATGGCAGCCCGGCGAACAGGCGTCAGATCGAGCGTATCCGGACGCGGCTTGCGATGGTGTTTCAGCAATTCAATCTTTGGACGCACCGGACACTGTTGGAAAACGTGATCGAAGTGCCGGTCCATGTCTTGAAAGTGCCGCGGGCCGAGGCGACACGACGCGCGCACGAGCTGTTGGAGCGGGTTGGCCTGGGCGACAAGGCGGATGTTTTCCCCTCGTTCCTGTCGGGCGGACAGCAGCAACGCGCCGCGATTGCCCGCGCGCTGGCCGTCGATCCCAGCGTGATGTTGTTCGACGAGCCGACCTCTGCGCTAGATCCCGAACTGGTCGGAGAAGTGCTGACGGTGATCAGGGATCTGGCCGCCGAGGGCCGCACGATGCTTTTGGTGACGCACGAGATGAAGTTCGCGCGCGAGGTCGCCGATCATGTGGTCTATCTTTATCAGGGCCGCATCGAGGAGCAGGGACCGCCTGCCGAGGTGTTCGGCAACCCAAAATCGGACCGTCTGAAACAGTTTCTGAAATCAGTGCATTGACTGAAAAAAATGGGCCGCAGGCCTGACAACAGGGAGACCACAATGAAAACCAGACTTATGCTTGCCGCCGCAGCACTTGCTGTCGCAACAGGGGCCGCTTCTGCCGAACAGGTCAAGATCGGCGTTGCGGCGGAACCTTATCCGCCCTTCGCCTCGCTGGATTCCTCTGGCAACTGGGTCGGGTGGGAGATCGACGTGATCAACGCCGTCTGCACGGCAGCTGAACTTGATTGCGTCATCACGCCCGTTGCCTGGGATGGCATCATCCCGTCGCTGACCGGCCAGCAGATCGACGCCATCATGGCTTCGATGTCGATCACCGAAGAGCGGATGAAAACCATCGATTTCTCCGACCCCTATTACAACACGCCGGCGGTCATCGTTGCGGACAAGGCGTTGGACATTCAGCCGACGCCGGAGTCTTTGGCTGGGAAAATCGTCGGGATTCAGGCGTCGACCATCCACCAGGCCTATGCCCAGGAGTATTTCAAGGACTCCGAGCTGCGCGTCTATCAGACACAGGACGAGGCCAATCAGGATCTGGTTGCAGGTCGTATTGATGCCACCCAGGCTGACAGCATCGCAATGGCGGATTTCGTGGGAACCGATGCGGGCGGGTGCTGTGAGATCAAGGGTGCGGTTGCCAATGACGAGAGCATTCTCGGCAAGGGTGTTGGTGCGGGTGTGCGCAAAGGCGACGACGCGTTGCGCCAATCCTTGAACAAGGGGATTGCGGCAATCCTGGCCGACGGCACTCATGACAAGATCACCGGGAACTATTTCACGACCAGTATCTACAGCAACTAAGGGTCGGTCTTGGAAACGATCCTGGCATCGCTGGGTCTGGCGGAGAGCGCGCAACTGTTGTCGCTGTCTCCGCCGGGCTGGGGTGCGAACCTGTTGCGCGGTCTCGCCAATTCGCTGCAGATCGCGTTCGGGGCCTATGGCCTGGGTCTGGTGATCGGACTGTTCGGGGCTTATGGAAAACTATATGGCGGGCCGGTCCTGCGGGATCTGCTCGCCATCTATACGACGGTGATCCGGGCGGTTCCGGAACTGGTTCTGATCCTGATCCTCTATTACGTCGGTTCGGACCTGATCAACAAGGCGGCCGCGATGATGGGCTATGGCCGGGTCGAGATCAGCGGCGTGCTGGCCGGTATCTGGGTGCTGGGCATTGTTCAGGGCGCATATTCCACCGAGGTTTTGCGTGGGGCCATCAAGGCGGTTCCGCCGGGACAGATCGAGGCGGCCAGGTCGTTTGGCATGCCCGCATTCATGATCATGAGGCGCGTGACGATTCCGGCGATGATGTCCTTTGCCACGCCGGGGTTGGCGAACCTGTGGCTTATTGCGACCAAGGATACCGCGCTTTTGGCGATTGTCGGGTTTTCCGAGCTTACCCTGGAGACACGGCAGGCGGCCAGCAGCACACGCGCCTATTTCACCTTTTTCATGGCGGCAGGGGCACTGTATCTGACGATCACCCTGTGTTCGGGTGCGGTGTTCGGCTGGGTTGAGAAATGGGCGCGGCGTGGTCAGCCCTCACTGAAAGGCGGCGCAAAATGATCGACCTGCGCGCGCTGCTGCAACCGCACCGTTTGGTTCTTATGGGTCTTTTTGCGCTGTTCGTGCTGTGGTGCGCCCTGACGTTGCGGTGGGATTGGATTCCGAAATACATGCCGCTGGCGCTTGAGGGGCTTTGGCGCACGATCTGGATTTTGGTGGTGACGACGGTGCTGGGGTTCTTGCTTGCGGTGCCGCTGGGTTTGGCGCAGGCCATTGGCCCGTGGTATCTGGCCGCGCCTGCACGGATCTTTTGCACGATTATCCGGGGTACGCCGCTGCTGTTGCAAATCTGGCTGCTGTACTATGGGCTTGGCTCGCTGTTTCCCCAGTATCCCTGGATCAGGGGGAGCGAGCTGTGGCCTTATCTGCGTCAGGCCTGGCCCTATGCGGTTCTGGCGCTGACCCTGTCCTATGCCGGATACGAGGGAGAGGTCATGCGCGGCGCTTTCGCCGGGGTCGGCAAGGGTCAGTTGGAGGCCGCCAAGTCCTTTGGGATGCCTCGATTTACCATGTTCCGCCGTATCTGGTTGCCGCTGGCGGTCAGAAACGTCTTGCCGACGCTGGGCGGTGAAACGATCCTGCAGCTCAAGGCGACGCCGCTGGTTGCCACGATTACCGTGATCGAAATCTATGCGGTTTCCTCGCGCGTGCGGGCGGATACGTTCATCGTCTATGAACCGCTTTTGTTGCTGGCGGCGGTTTACATGGTCATTGCGGGCATCATCGCGTTGTTCTTCCGGTGGCTTGAAGCAAGGGTGCCGACCTGAAGCCGGGGAAGGTGGGCCAATTGTCTGCCGCGACAATGCCGGACCGCCTTTTCAGGCGGTCTGCAAAATCTCAGTTGGATCGGATAGCCAGGCAGCAGGAGGCGAAGGGTTTTCGCTGTCCTCATCGGTTTCGTGGAGGCACGCCACCGAAAATAATTGATTATTTGGTCAAAAAATGCACGCTTATCAAAAAACAGGAGAGGAAAATGAGAATACGTAAAGTCACTCGAAGGGTGATGCTTGCAGCGTTTGTTGCCGCCTCGACCCTCCTAACCGCCGGAACCGCAGTCGCCGACAAGGTGAAGGTGGCCGCAATCTATACGCTTCCCGTGGAACAGCAGTGGATCAGCCGCATACACAAGGCATTGAACACTGCGGCCGAACGCGGGGACATCGAATATGTGTTTTCGGAAAACGTCGCAAATACGGATTATGAAAGGGTCATGCGCGAGTATGCAGAGCAGGGGCAGCAACTGATCGTTGGTGAAGTCTTTGGTCTGGAACGCGCCGCGCGGAAGGTGGCGAAGGACTATCCCGACACCGCGTTCCTGATGGGGTCTTCCTTTGGTCCGGTCGCTCCGAACTTTTCTGTCTTTGACAACTGGATTCACGAACCATCCTATCTGACCGGCATGGTTGCCGGTTCCGCAACGGAAAGCAATGTCATCGGTATGGTCGGGGGTTATGCCATTCCCGAAGTGAACCGATTGATGCATGCGTTCATGGAAGGCGCGCGGGAAACCAACCCGGACGTCAAGTTCATCGTGAATTTCATAGACAGCTGGTACGACCCGCCCAAGGCCAAGGAAAGCGCTTTTGCGATGATGGATGCAGGGGCCGACATCATGTATGCCGAACGCTTTGGCGTGTCGGACGCTGCGGTCGAACGCGGGGTCAAGGCGGTCGGAAACGTGATCGACACCTCGCAGGATTATCCGGGGACGATCATGGCCTCGGCGCTCTGGCACATGGAACCCACCATCGACAAAGCGATTGCCAACGTATCTGCCGGATCGTTCGAGGCTGCTGATTACGGCCAGTACAGCTTTATGGCCTATGGCGGCGGTTCGCTGGTGTTGGATGAGAACCTGGTCTCGGGAGACGTGATCGATGCCGTGAACGCGCGCGAAACCGAGATCCTGGACGGGCTGTTCCGTGTCAACGTGAACGATGCCCGCCCGGTTTCCGACAACTGATTTCATGGGGGCCGGCGAAACCGCCGGCCCTTGTTTTCCAATGACAGAGACCACGGTTCTCAGGCTTGCCGGGCTGTGCAAGCGGTTCGGCCCGGTAGTGGCCAACGATGATGTCAGCCTGACCTTGAAGCGCGGCGAGGTGCTGGCGCTTCTGGGGGAAAACGGCGCGGGCAAGACCACGCTGATGAACATGCTGTTCGGACATTACCTGCCGGACGCGGGCACGGTTGAGGTGGCAGACAGCGGCGGAACGCTGCACGCCCTGCCGCTTGGTCACCCGCAGGCCGCGCTTGAGGCGGGTGTCGGCATGGTGCATCAGCATTTCACTCTGGCCGAAAACATAAACGCCCTGGACAATATCACGCTGGGGTCGGAACCCTTGCGCAGATTGCGCCGGAACCGGCAAGCCGCGCGCCGGAAAATCGAAGACATCATAACGCAAAGTGGTCTCAGCGCGCCCTTGGATGTGCCCGTTGGTCGCCTTTCCGTGGGCGAGCGGCAAAGGGTCGAGATACTCAAGGCGCTCTATCGGGATGCGCGCATTCTGGTTCTGGACGAACCCACCGCCGTGCTGACCCCACAGGAAGCAGATGCGCTTTTCGAGAATATCAAGCTGATGACCAAGGAAGGTCTGGCCGTCATTTTCATCAGCCACAAGCTGCGGGAAGTGCTGTCTTTTTCTGACAGGATTGCGGTCCTGCGACATGGGCGGAAAGTCGGGGAAATGGCCACATCCGAGGCGGACGAAAAGGCCATTGCGCGCATGATGGTTGGTGCCGATACACCGAAGGTCGCCCGGGTGCAGATGGCCCCCGGCGCGCCTGTCCTGTCGATCGAGGGCGTTTCGGTCGCGGGCCGTTCGCAACGCGACACGTTGAAAAATGCGACTCTGACCGTGCATGCGCACGAAATCCTTGGCATTGCTGGTATTTCGGGAAACGGTCAGGGCGCGCTGGCCAATGTGATCTCGGGCCTTGTCCGGCCAATAGAAGGCTCCATTCGCGTGAACGGGGAACAGATTGCCAAACCCAGCCCTGCCGTCATGATACGGTCCGGTGTCGGGCGCATTCCCGAAGACCGCCATCACGAAGGGATCGTGGGGGCGATGACGGTGGCGGAAAATCTGGTGATCGAACGGCTGGACGATCCCGAAATTCAATCTGGTGGTCTTTTGCGCAAGGACACAATTCGGGGAAATGCCGAGAAGCTGTCCAAAGCCTATGACGTGCGCGGTCCGGGGGTCGATGTCGCGTCACGCCTGCTGTCCGGCGGCAACATCCAGAAACTGATCCTGGCGCGCGTCTTTGATCGAGCGCCGCGCCTGATCCTTGCCAACCAGCCGACGCGTGGCCTTGATATGGGGGCTGCGGCCGAAGTCGGGCGACGGCTTTTGGAGGCCCGCGAACGCGGTGCGGGTGTCGTGCTGATATCTGAGGATCTGGATGAAATTCTGGGCCTTGCGGATCGCATCATGGTTATCCGTGACGGAACCCTTGTGACTGCCGCCAGCCATGACCGGGAAAGGATTGGTCTGATGATGGCAGGAGAGACGGCATGATACGGATCGAGCCACGGGAAAATCCGTCCCGCTTGTATGCGGTGGGTATTCCGGTCTTGTCGGCGGCGGTGTCATTGGCTTTCGCGGCGATCCCCTTGATGGCTGCGGGCGCCAATCCGATCATCGCATATGGGGAAATGATCAAGGGTGTCTTTGGATCGGTCTTTGCGATTTCCGAGGTGCTGACACGCGCCACGCCTTTGATTTTCACCGGCTTGGCGGCGGCACTCGCCTTTCGCGCAAAACTCTGGAATATCGGGGCCGAGGGGCAGCTTTACCTTGGCGCCATGGCGGCGGTCGCCATCGGATCGGGGGCAGTCGATCTTCCCGGTGTCTTTCTTGTACCGCTGATCATTGTATTGGGCGCAGCTGCGGGAGCGGCCGGCATGGTCGGGCCGACCTTTCTGAAGGTGCGTTTCGGGGCAGATGAGGTTGTGACGACCCTGCTGTTGAATTTCATCATTCTGATCTTTCTTCAGATGATGCTGGAAGGCCCATTGCAGGACCCGATGGGGCTTGGCTGGCCGCAATCGGCACCGGTGCTGGATCAGGGCATGCTGCCGCCGCTGGTGGATCGCATGCGGGTTCATTCCGGGCTGTTGCTGGCATTGGTGCTGGCGGCCATCGCGCAATTCATGCTGGCGCGTTCGGTTTGGGGGTTCAAGCTTCGGGCTGTCGGCGAGAATGCCGCCGCCGCCCGGCATGCCGGCATCAACGTGAACCGCTCGCTGTTTGGCGTTGCGGTCATTTCCGGCGGATTGGCCGGGTTGGCCGGCGTCAGCGAGGTTGCCGGTCTGAAAGGGTATGTGACGTCCGATCTGTCTCCGGGCTTTGGGTATACCGGTATCGTGGTCGCCATGCTGGCGGGGCTGTCGCCGGCGGGCGTGGTGGTTGCGGCCATTTTCATCGCGTCGGTTTTTGTTGGAGCGGATTCCATGAGCCGCGCATTGGGTGTGTCGTCCTTTCTTGCCGATCTCGTGGTGTCGGTCGCACTGTTGTGTGTTCTTGTCGGAGGCTTCATCGCCAGATACCGGGTCGTTCGCACCCATTCCGGGAGCGCGCGGACATGATGGATCTTCTGACCATTCTTGTGAGCGAAAGCTTCTGGGCGGCATCGCTGCGGATTGCCACGCCGCTGATCTTTGGTGTTCTGGGGGCGTTGATCTGCGAACGCTCTGGCGTTCTCAACCTCGGGATCGAGGGTATTTTCGTGATCGGCGCCATGAGTGGCTGGATGGCCGTGTGGTTGGGGGCGGGGTTGTGGGGGGGCGTTCTGGTGGCCGCGCTGGCAGGCGCTTTCTTTGGCCTGATGCACGCGATACTGACTGTCCCTCTGGGGTTGTCGCAGCACGTCTCGGGCCTTGGGATTACGCTGTTTGCCACGTCGGTCAGTTACTTTTCCTATCGCACGGCATTGCCAAATGTTTCTTCTCCTCCGAGGATCGAGCCTTTCCGGGCCATCGATCTGCCTGTCCTGTCAGACCTGCCATTCATCGGGCCGGTTCTGTTTCAGCAGACCGCATTGACCTGGCTTGCGCTTTTGATGGTGGCGGTTGTTTGGTACGTCATGAACCGCACGGCCCTGGGGGTCGCCATTCAGGCGGTCGGAGACAACCCCGACAGCGTCGATGCGCAGGGGTTGTCCGTCTATGGGCTGAGGATCGGGGCCATTGTTGCGGGGTCCGCGCTGATGGCGCTTGGCGGCGCATTCCTGACGATGAGCGCGTTTGACGCCTTTTTCTTTGGCATGGTCAACGGGCGCGGCTGGGTTTGCATCGCGCTGGTTATCTTTGCAAGCTGGCGACCGGGAAAGGCGCTGTTTGGCGCATTGCTGTTCGGGGCGTTCGATGCATTGCAGGTGCGTCTGCAAACGGAAATGGGCGCCCTGGTGCCCGGCCAGGTTTTCCTGATGGCCCCATATATCCTGTCAATCATCGCGCTTGTGATTGCCGCCCGCTCGGCCGACTATCCCCGCGCGTTGTTGACCCCGTGGTTCAAGGGGCAGAGGTAGGAGATGAGATGTTAGACCTGATTGTCAGAAATGCCACCCTCACAGATGGCCGCAAGGGTCTGGATATCGGGTGCAAGGGCGGCAGGATCACCGCGGTTGAACCCGGCATCGCCGCAGAGGCGCGAGAGGAGATCGATGCAGGCGGGTACCTGGTGTCGCCGCCCTTTGTTGATCCTCATTTCCATATGGACGCGACATTGTCGCTGGGCACTCCGCGCATGAACATGTCCGGCACGTTGCTGGAGGGCATCGCGCTTTGGGGTGAGCTGAAACCGATTCAATCGGTCGATGACATCATCGAACGTGCGTTGCGCTATTGTGATCTGGCCATATCGAAGGGCATCGGCGCAATCCGCAGCCACGTGGACACTTGCGACGACGAACTGAAAGGGGTTCAGGCCCTATTGGAGGTGCGTGAGAGGGTCAAGGATTACCTTGATCTGCAGCTGGTCGCATTCCCTCAGGACGGGGTTCTGCGTGATCCGACCGCGATGCGGAACACGGTGCGGGCGCTGGACATGGGCGTGGACGTCGTGGGGGGCATCCCTCATTTCGAACGCACGATGTCGGATGGGGCTGAGTCGGTGCGGCTGCTATGCGAGATCGCGGCAGAGCGCGGGTTGATGGTCGACATGCATTGCGATGAAAGTGACGATCCTCTCAGCCGACATGTCGAAACCCTGGCTTTCGAGACCCAGCGGCTTGGCCTGCAGGGTCGGGTCGCCGGATCGCACCTGACGTCGATGCATTCGATGGACAACTATTATGTCTCGAAGCTGATCCCCCTGATGGCAGAAGCGCAGGTTCACGCCATCCCGAACCCGTTGATCAACATCATGCTTCAGGGCCGGCACGACACTTATCCCAAGCGCAGGGGGCAGACCCGCGTTCGTGAGCTGCGCGACGCCGGAATAGTCGTTGGATTTGGATCGGATTGCATGATGGATCCCTGGTATTCGCTGGGCAAGGCCGACATGCTGGATGTGGCCATGATGGGGCTTCACGTCGGCCAGCTTTCCAGTCGTGCGGATATGGATTGGTGCTTTGATGCGGTGACGGAAAACCCCGCCAAAATACTGGGATTGGAAGGGTACGGTGTTGCCGAAGGGTGCAGGGCGAATTTCGTTCTGTTGCAGGCGGCAGACAAGATCGAAGCGATACGGCTGCGTGCGCACCGTCTGGTGGTGGTCCGGAGCGGAAAAGTCATCGCCAGATCGGAGCCGATCATGTCCACGCTGGAAACAGGTGCAACGCGCAGAATAATAAACGAAGCCATGGTGTCGAGTGCAGTGCCATAGACCGCCCATAGAATTCGCATTGATTGGGCGCCGGTTTTTTCGGCGAACGCGCGGCCGTCAGGGCGGATATCACCGAACGACGAACACGGATTGTCGCGCATGTCGGGCCACGCGGGCGGAATTCGGGCCTATCAGATAGTCCTGCAATTCCGGCCGGTGCGCGCCGACAAAGATCGCATCGGCACCCAATTGATCGGCGACCTTGATGATCTGGTCGTAGATCGTGCCATGCGAGATGTGCAGCCGCGCATCGATATCCGGGGGGATTGCATCCCTGGCCCAGGTTTCGAGTTCGGATTTGGCCTGGTCAGCAATCTTTTTCGAATGATCCGGTCCAAGCATTGCGCCCACGATCGCCATGCCGCTGTCGGGAATGACGTTCAGCACATGCAAGATCGCTCTCTCGGCACGCGCCATGTTGACTGCGGCTTGTGTGCTGCGCGCCGCTCCAAGAGGGTCGCTGATGTCGACGGCTATCAGTAGGGTCTTGAACATGGCCATACTCCCTCAGAATGCGGGTTGCGTGGCGCGAGGCCGCTGAATCATGACGATGCCTGCCAGCAGCAGCAGGGCAGGGATGAAGAAGACCTCTTTCGGCATTCGGTCGTTTTCTATCTCGGCCTTTACCAGATGAACCGGGGTATCGCCGTAAAAGTCATAATCGATGCTGAGCGATCCGAAGGGCCCGCCAAACGGTTCTTCCATTTCCAAGGCGTCACCGCTTTCGATGAAGGACAGGCCCTGAGCCGAGAGTGCGGCCTCGGCATCGCCGGCAACAGCCGGGATCACGATCGTGGTCGGGCGAATTTCGGCGTTGTCGAAATCCGGGCCTGCAATTGTTATGCGGATGTCCTTGCCGTCATCGGCATCGGCCATCAGCGCAATGGCTGCGGGTCCATCGGCGCTTGCATAAGGTTCGCTGACCTGATCCAGGAAGAACCCGGGCCGGAACAGCAGGAAGGCGATGAACAGCAACACCACGCTTTCCCATGCTCTTGATTTGGCCACGAAATAACCCTGCGTGGCCGCTGCAAACAACAACATCGCAAGAAGGGCCACGAAAAAGACCAGCACCGCCTTGGCGAGACCCACGTCGATCAGCAACAGATCGGTGTTGAAAATGAAGAGGAACGGCAAAAGCGCTGTCCGGATGTCATAGGCAAAGCCCTGAATGCCCGTCTTGATCGGATCGCCCCGCGATATGGCCGCCGCCGCATATGCCGCAAGGCCGACCGGCGGCGTGTCATCGGCGAGGATGCCGAAATAGAAGACGAACATATGAACGGCAATCAGCGGCACGATCAGGCCGGACTGCGCCCCCACCGACACGATGACCGGAGCCATCAGAGACGAGACAACGATGTAATTGGCCGTTGTCGGAAGCCCCATGCCGAGGATCAGCGACAGAACGGCGACCAGAACGAGCAATATCATCAGGTTGCCGCCCGAGATGACCTCGATCACCTGACCTATGACCTGATGCGCGCCGGTCAAGGAGATGGTTCCGACAATAATACCGGCCGCACCCGTTGCCACGCCAATCCCGATCATGTTGCGCGCACCGAGGATCAGACCCTGAACGAAGTCATTCCAGCCGTGCAGGGTTTCACCGGCGAAATCCTGGCCCCTGAAAAACGCTTTGATCGGGCGGTGAGTCAGGGCGATGATGATCATGAAGACAGTGGCCCAGAAGGCGGACAGGGCGGGCGAAAGCCGCTCCAGGCTGTCGGTGCGCACCATGAGATTCCAGATCAGGATGAAGATCGGCAGCGCGAAATAGGCTCCGCCAATCAGCGTCGGTGTCAGTCGTGGCGCCGCCGGGACCGGGGCGTTCGGGTCGTCGATTTCGATGTCCGGATAACGGGACGAAATGTAGACGAGAATCAGATAGAGACCCGCGACGATGGCTACGGCGCCATAGACGCTTTCGGTCATGATCGGATCGAGCAGGGCGCGCAAACCGATCATCAGGAAGGTGCAGAGGCCCAGGAAAATGAAACCGGACAGGAACAGGATCAGGATCATCAGGACGCCGATCTTGCGACCTTCCTTTTTCAGGCCTTCCAGCCCCATCTTCAGGCTTTCAAGGTGCACGATGTAGAGCAGGGCGATATAGCTGATGACCGCCGGCAGAAAGGCGTGTTTGACCACATCGATATAGGGAATGTTGACATATTCCACCATCAGGAAGGCCGCGGCCCCCATAACCGGCGGGGTCAGCTGACCGTTGGTGGATGACGCCACCTCGACCGCGCCGGCCTTTTCGGCGGGAAAGCCGATCCGTTTCATCAGGGGGATAGTAAACGTCCCGGTGGTGACCGTGTTGGCGATGGATGAGCCCGAGATCATGCCGGTCATCATCGAGGACAGCACCGAAGCCTTGGCTGGTCCGCCCCTTAGGGCGCCCAGCATGGCGATGGCGACCTTGATGAACCAGTTGCCGCCACCCGCCCGATCCAGCAAAGCGCCGAACAGGACGAACAGGAAAATCATCGTGGTCGATACGCCGAGCGCCACCCCGAAAACCCCCTCGGTCTGCATCCAGTAATGGCCCAGGGCCTTGGACAGTGATGCGCCGCCGTAATTGGTGATGTTGCGGGCCCATTCCGAATATCCGCCGAAAAAGGCAAACAGGATGAAACAGCTGGCGATGACCACCAGCGGCAATCCGAGCGAGCGATAGACGGCCACCATCAGAACGAACATCCCGGTGGCTGAAACCGCGATGTCGGTGGGGGTCCAAAGGCCGGGGCGGTCGGCGATCTGGAACCGGAAGATCACCAGATACAGACAAGCGCCCACGCCGAGGATCAGCAAGACCCAGTCATAGACGGGTATGCGGTCGCGCGGAGAGGTCTTGAAAAGCGGAAAAGCAAGCGTCGCCAGCATGATGGCAAAGGCCAGGTGCACAAAGCGGGCCTGTGCGACGATATTGGCGAAAATCCCGATGCCGGTCGATTGGGCGATGATGCCGGGTATTTTTGACGCGATGTAAAGCTGGAAAAGGGACCACACGATACAGGTTCCGATGATCAACCGGCCCTGCCAGCCCACCGGGTTTCTTGCCCCGGTGTCGGCCTCGGCAACCATGTCGTCAGCGCTGCGTTCGGGTTGGGTCTGGTCAGTCATGTCGTCCCCCTGTCCACGGCGTTTCGCCAATGGGTATGCGCCCGCTGCCGGGCGCATCCGATGTGCTGGAAGTTGACGCTTATTGCATCAGACCGAGTTCTTTATAGGCGCGTTCCGCCCCCGGGTGCAGGGGTGCGCTGAGACCGTCACTGACCATTTCCGCGGGGTCAAGATTTTCAAAGGCCGGGTGCAGCTGACGGAAATCGTCAATATTCTCCATCACCGATTTTGCCACGACATACACCACGTCATCCGACACATCGGCCGAGGTCACGAATGTTGCGCCAACACCAAAAGTAGTCGTTTCCTGATCGTTTCCGGCGTACATGCCACCGGGGATCGTCGCGACACGGTAATAGGGATTGTCGCCCACCAGCTTGTCGATCGGCTCGCCCGTGACGCTGACCAGTTTCACGTCGCAGGTTGTGGTGGCTTCCTTGATGGCCGCCGCCGGATGCCCGATGGTATAGATCATCGCGTCGATATTGCCGTCGCAGATTTCCTTGGCCATTTCCGATCCTTTGTATTCCGTGGCCAAAGCGAAATCATCCATTCCCATGCCGAATGCATTCATCACGACTTCCATCGTGGCGCGCTGACCGGAACCGGGGTTGCCGACATTGACGCGCTTGCCTTTCAGGCCTTCGAAACTGTCGATGCCGCTGTCGGCGCGCACCAGAAGGGTGAAGGGTTCGGGATGAACCGAAAAGACGGCGCGAATGCCCGGAAACGCGGCATCGCCTTCAAATTTCGAGGTGCCGTTAAAGGCGTGGTATTGCCAGTCGGACTGGGCGACGCCGAACTCAAGCTCGCCGGCCTTGATGGTGTTGATGTTATAGACCGAGCCACCGGTGGATTCGACGGCGCAGCGGATTCCGTGCTCTTTGCGCGACTTGTTCACCAGACGGCAGATTGCGCCGCCTGTTGGATAGTAGACGCCTGTCACACCTCCGGTTCCGATCGAGATGAACTCCTGCGCCGAAGCTGCACCGGCGGACATGCCCAGAACGGCCGCGGCTCCAAGTACGAGGTTTTTCATTTTACACACTCCCTGACTTAAATTTCTTGTTATTTGCCGGAATTGATGGCCCTGACAGTAGAGCCTCTATGGCACGATCTGGCAAGGTTTCAGCGCAACTTGCCGTCACGTCAGCGTTTTTTGCTTGCCGGATATGGAATGTGACTGCGTGGTGCGGTGTTTTTTACGTTCAGCGCCGAACACCAGCTGTCTGATCGGTAGCACCGCGCCACCATTGTTCAATGTCAGCTTCGGTCACACGGTCGGCAAGGCCCAGTGCGACCAGGCCGGTGCTGGTGTCATCCACGATGGCCCGCATCTCGCAGACCCGTCCGACAATCTGCACCTGATAAGGCCCTTCGCGGGTTTCGACAAAACCTTTGAGGCGATAGATGCCGGCTGGCCGGCGATCGAGCTTTTCCTGCAGTGACCGCCGGTCTTCGGCAAATGCCTTTTCGCAATACCACGCGGTATAGGCCGGATGGGGCGGTGTTTTACTCGAAAACGGGCGCGGGGTGATTTCCCACAACAATCGCGAGATGGGGGCGTCACCTTGGATTATTGGGGCATGTGTATTTATTGGCCTCAGATGGTCGCGCGGGTTTTCGGTGGTTTTTTCAGTCTTGCTGAGCACCAAAAGGTCGGCCACGGCGATTTGCCGGGCAATCTGAGGCCCAATGGAATCATCATTGAGAAGGTCTTGGATTTGCCTTGCATCCACAACCGTGACGATCCCGGCATAGCTCAGGTCGGGTTCGGCATTGGCGACGTTGGCGATGGCGGCCGGGTCGGCGATACCGCTGGCTTCGATGATCAGGTGATCGGGACGGTCGGGGCGGTCCAGAATGTCCCCGATCGTCATGAACAGGTCCGCCCCCATTGTGCAGCATACGCAGCCGTTGGTCAGCGCAATTGTGTCTGCATCGGCGGACGCCAGCAAATTCGCGTCGATGTTGATCGCGCCGAAATCATTGACAAGAACCAAAAGGCGCAATCCGTGATCTTCGCCAAGCAAGCGGTTGATCAGGGTGGTTTTTCCCGCACCAAGATAGCCGCCGATGACCGTCAGGGGCAATCGCATCACAGCAGGTGAACCCTGCCGCCCAGAACGGTCCCAAGCACGGCGATATCCTTGAGCCGGTCGGCGGAAACGGTCGTGGGATCGTCGCCGAGTATGGTGAAGTCGGCTTGTTTGCCGGTTTCGATACTTCCGATTTCGCCGTCCAATCCCAATGTGAAAGCCGCGCCAAGTGTGATCGCGTGCAGGGCTTCCGGTATTGTGATCCTTTGGCTTTCTCCCAGAATTCGGCCTGACAGGGTCTGGCGATTGACGGCACACCAGGCCGTGAACAGGGGCGCCATCGGCGTGACAGGCGCGTCCGAATGGATCGCGATCCGAACACCCTGGTCCAGCGCTGTGCGCGCCGCATCCATTCGGCATGCCCGGTCTTCGCCGATGGTCAGGGCCGCATGCTGATCGCCGAAATACCAGATATGATTGGAAAATATGTTGGTGCAGACACCCAGCCGGGCGCAGCGCCGGAACTGGTCGGCCCCCATCATCTGGCAATGCTGCAGGACATGTCTTGCATTCGGCCAGGGGTGTTTGCGGGCCGCTGACTCGAGAGCCGCGAGGGATACGTCAGAGGCCTCGTCACCGTTGACATGGATATGCATCTGCACCCCGTGTTCCTGCATCGCCTCGCACAGGGCGAATATCTGGTCCGGTGGCGTGTTCCAGATTCCGTTGGGTTGTCCACCCACATAACCTGGCCATTTCACCCGCGCGGTCCAGCCCTGAATCGACCCGTCGGTCATCAGCTTGACCGCCCCCAGACGGAGCTTGTCGGACGATCGCGCCTTCAGCGCCAAGGCGCGGCGCGCAATCGCGGCGGGATCGCCACCAGTGGCCCCCAGGGCCGGGACGAGACGGACGGGAAAGTCCAGCTTGGACGTAACGTCGAGCAGAACATCGACATCCGCGTCATCCATTTCCGCGAACAGGTCGGTGGTCGTCGTCACCCCGGCCCTCAGACAGACCTGGGCATAGGTGCGGATGATCTCTGGAGTCTGGGTCAGTGCCCGAAAGTCGATCCCGGTCCGGCGCATGACCGGAAACATCGCTGCCATTTCCTGCAGTTCACCGGTTGGTTCGCCATCGGCACCCTTCACCAAACCTTCGACATTGGTGTGGCTGCCATATCCGGCCACGGTCAGAGCCGCCGAATTGGCACACAGCAGGTGGAAGTTCGAAAACAGAACAACTATGGGCCGCGTTGTTGAAACCTGATCAAGGTGATGCCGCGACAGCCTTTCCCCGGAAAGGAAAATCGGATCGAACCCCCAGGCAATCAACGCATGGCCTTCGGGAAGGTCCGCATCATACAGGCGCAGCCGTTCGATCACGCCCGGGATGTCTTCAAGCCCCCGATGCAGGACGCCGTTCGGGTCCATGCGGTCGTGAAATCCGACATAGGCATAGCGCCACATCGCGCCCGCCATCATGTGTGCGTGACCTTCGACGAAACCGGGCATCAAAACCGCGTCGGCCAGACTGTCGTCGAGGATCGTTTCATCGCCGGGCCAGGCGCAGTTCTGATCGCCTACGGCAAGGACCTTGCCGTCACGCACGGCCACATGGGTCGCTTCGGGGCGGTTCGGGTCCATGGTGATGATCTTGCGGCAACGGAAAACGGTCGTGGGTTGCATGCTGTCCTCCCGGGTAACAGCCGGAGTATCGCAACTTTATTCCACGGCAAAATGGATTTAACCTCTCAATAAGATATATTGAATGGTGGATTGAGGTGAAATTCACGCTCAAACAATTGCGTTATTTCGATGCTGCGATGCGGACAGGTTCGATTGCGCGCGCCGCCGTCGAGATGAACATCTCGCAATCGTCGATCACGGCGGCGATCGATCATATCGAACAAAGCCTTGGCGCGGAGCTGTTTCGCAGGATACCGGCCAAAGGGCTGATTTCGACCGAATTGGGACAGATGGCGGGCAAACAGATCGCCACTTTCCTAGAGCAATCCAGAGTTTTCGAATCCGACTTGTTGTCGCTTGTCGGTGATCCGACGGGGACGCTGCGGCTTGCCTGTTACGAACCGACGGCCCCCTACGTTCTGCCACCGCTGCTGCGCTGCATCGCCGACAGTTACCCCGACATCCGTATCGATGTGATGGAAGGCGACATGCTGGTCGTGAACGAATTGCTGCGTTCTGGTGCAGTGGATGCGGTATTGACCTATCGCCGTTACACGCATCCCGACAACCGCTTTGTCCCCTTGTTCCGGGCCAGACCCTGGGCGCTTGTTCCGCATCATTCGCCATTGTCCGAGCACAAGTCGGTCACACTTGATGAGCTTTCCGAACAACCTCTGATCATGCTCGATGTGCATGGAACGCGGGATTATTTCCTTAGCATGTTTCAAAAACAGGGGTTGGTGCCGGATATTGTCCACAGCACCAAGTCGGGCGCTGTCTTGCGCGGTCTGGTGGGCGCCAAGTTCGGCTATGCGATCCTGAACATCTGCGGACCCAATGACCGCGACGGGCAGGGGGGATATACTCCGATTCCCATCTCGGGCGAGGTGGATGAACCGGTTTACGGCATCGGCTATGCATCGCAGCTTGAGAATTCTGCCGTAGTGCGTGCCATCATCGACACGGGCAAATCTCTGGCTCAGAAAGGTGCGTTCGAACATCTTCTGCTTCGGCCTTAACTGCATTTTATGTGACATTACGCTTCACAAAACCCTGTTTTCTGGAGGTATGGGCTTCGGCTAGCCTTTGGAACAACGTCGATCGACGTCCGGCAAAGCAGCCGCTCGCAAACAAGACGGGGACCGGGCCGATGGGCGAATTGTGCTGTCAGGGAGGAGAGATATGCGCAGACGTTCTTTGATTAAACTGGCTACCTCAGTGTCGCTTGCCGCCGGGCTGAGCCTTTCGGCGTTACCGGCAGCGGCCGCCGATGTGACAATGAACCTGGGTTTCGGCGCGCCCGAAGCCTCCATCTATGGCCGTTTCGGTACGCTGTTCAAGGAACGGCTTGAGGCGATCTCGGACGGGGCGATCGAAGTCAAGTTGCGTTGCTGCAACCAGATTTCGACAGAGGACGAGGCGTTCAAGGCGATGCAGTTGGGAACAGTTGATGGATTTTTCATCACTGCGAACAACGTGTCGCCGCACTGGCCACTGATGGATGTGACGGTTCTGCCATACATATTCCAGAACAAGGACCATCTGGAACGGGTGGTCGATGGTGAAGTCGGTCAGGTCATGAAGGACAGGCTGCAGGCCGAGACCAGCGTTCATTTGCTGAGCTTCGGTCCGGCGCTCTATCGGGATTTTTACAACTCGCAGCGTGCCATCAATACGATGGCGGACATGGAAGGGTTGAAGATCCGGGTTCCCAAGAACGAGGTGATGATTGCGACCTTCGAAGCCTTTGGGGCAGAGCCGGTGCCGCTGGCCTGGTCGGAAACACCAACCGCCTTGCAGACCGGAACCGTGGACGGTGGCGACAACGGAACCTCGTTCATTCGCGACATGAAGTTCTATGAGTTCGAGCCCCATCTTGTCATCCTCGAACATTTCGTGGCGATGGCGCCGCTTTTTGCATCGGACGCTTTCATGAAACGGTTGAGTGACGAACAGCGCGCCATGGTTCAGCAAGCCGCGAACGAGGCAGGGGCGGAACTGCGCCGTCAGGTCGCTTCGGAAACCGAGGAAATCCGCGAATGGCTGGTTGCCGAGGGCGGCATGGCGATGACCACGCCGGACAAGGCCGATTTCATTACCGCCGCTCAGGGGGTGCAGCAGGCATTTGCAGAAGAGCGTGGGCAAGACTTCGTGGAACTCGTCAACGCCATTCAGGCGGCGGCCAACTGAAGATCCGCCGCTTTGGCGGGGCGCTGCATGCGCCCTGCCTGATCTGACCAAGCCCAAGGAACAGGTGCCCGATATGTCAGCGCTGAAATGGCTGGAACGGCACTTCGAAGAAGTGGTGTGCTGCACCGCTCTCGTGGTGATTTCTTTTAGCGTCTTTGCGCAAGTGATCGCGCGCTATGTGTTTCAGACCGCATTGCACTGGTCCGAAGAGATTGCCTCGATCAGCATGGTCTGGGCTGTCTACATGGGGGCCTCGCTGTGCGTGCGCGAACGCTTTCACATCCGAATCCTCGTTGGCGTCAAAGCCCTGCCCGAGCGGACGGGCCGTATCGTGATCTTTGCCGCCGATCTGGCATGGGCCGCGTTTTCGATTTTCATGATCCGGGTCAGTTGGGATTATCTGGCCGTATTGTGGAAATTCACTTCGCGCAGTCCCAGTCTGGGCATCGACCAGTTCTATCCGCAATCCGTGCTTGTGATCGGTTACGCGCTGATGCTCGTGCGCCTGATCCAGACCTATGTGACATGGTACAGGGATGGCGGCGAAGGTATCCCGGGAATGCTGCACGAGGAATGGGATGAAACCACCGACGAGCAGGAGCATCAGCTGTGAATCCGCTTCTCATTCTTGCGATTGCCTTCGTCGGGCTTACGATCATCGGCACACCACTTTTCGTGGCTGTTGGCATAACCACTGCGTTGGCGCTCTATCTCATAGAAATCCCTTACACGTTGATGGCGCAGACGGGGTATTCCAGCCTGACGCCTTTTCCATTGCTGACCATCCCGCTGTTCGTTCTGGCGGGTCGGTTGATGGAGGTTGGCGGCATGGCCAACCGGATGATTGCAATTGCGACCAAACTGGTTGGCGCCTATCGCGGGTCGATGGGGCTTGTGACGGTTTTTGCCTGCATGCTTTTTGCCGCATTGTCCGGGTCGGGGCCGGCAACGACTGCGGCCATCGGCTCTGTCACGGTGCCGGCGATGCGGCGGGACGGTTATGACGTCCCATTTGCCGCCGCGATCACCGCCAGCGCCGGAGCGCTTGGCAGCCTGATCCCGCCGTCGAACCTGATGATCATATACGGTCTTGTGTCCGAGACATCGATCCCGCGCCTGTTTCTGGCGGGGCTCATTCCGGGCGTGCTGGTGACGATCCTGCTGATGGTCACCACCTATATCATCGCCCGCCGTCGGAACTATGGCGGGACGGGGCATCCGTTTTCATGGCGGCCGTTCCTTCACGCCGCCTGGGAGGGAAAATGGTCGATCGGAGCGCCGGTGCTGATCCTCGGCGGCATTTATGGTGGTGCGTTCACGCCGACCGAGGCCGCAGGCGTTGCGGTGTTTTACGCGTTGTTCGTGGGGCTTTTCATCTATCGCGAACTGACCGCAAGAAAGATCGTCGAGGCGCTGCGTTTCACGGCTTTGCTGACCGGCATCCTGATCCTGCTGACGCCTACGCTGGCCTTTGGGCAATTGACCGCGTTCTACGACGTGCCCACCGCTGTGCAACAGGGGATCACGTCGATCACCGAAAACCCGATCCTGGTGATGCTGCTGATCGGGGTGTTCTACATCTTTATCGGCACCTTCATGGAATCGCTGGCCCAGATCGTTCTGTTCACCGCCGTGTTCCTGCCGTTGGCCGTGTCGTTGGGCATCGATCCGGTCCTGTTCGGAGTGTTCACGGTGATCACCTGCGAGATCGGGTTCCTGACCCCTCCGTTGGGGGCAAACCTGACGGTCGCGGCGCGGATTTCCGGAGTTTCAATCGAACGGATTTCGGTTGCCGTGCTGCCGTTCATTCTGGCCTATATCATCGGCATGGTGATCCTGATCCTAATCCCGGATCTGACCCTGTTCCTGCCCGACTGGGTCTATGGGCCGGCAAAGTAGGGGAATAAGGAGATGTTCGATCTGATCCTCAAGGGCGGTGAAGTTTTCGACGGAGTGAGCGCGGAAAGTTTCACCGCCGATATTGGTATTACGCGCGACCGGATCGCGGCAATTGGCCAACTGGAAGACAACGGATCGGCAGAGATCATCGACGTCAGCGGGCTGGCCGTTTCGCCCGGTTTCGTCGACATGCACACGCATTCCGATTTCACCCTGATTGCCGATGGGCGCGCCGAAAGCCAGGTGCACCAGGGCGTCACGACCGAGGTTGTCGGGCAATGCGGGATCAGCTGTGCGCCCGTGTGCAGTCACAGCGAGATCCCGGCCGTTTCCCCGTGGTACACCGACAAGGCCGATCATCCGCACTGGCACAGCTTTGGCGATTATCTGGATGCTCTGGAAAGCACTGAGCTTGGCGTAAACGTCATGGCCTTTGTGGGTCATGGCAGCATTCATCGCGCGGTTCTGGGGGATGCGCTGCGGGCGGGTGAGCCGGACGAGATTGACCGGATGAGCCGGATGGTGGAACAGGCGCTTGAGGAGGGAGCTGGTGGATTTTCGACCGGTCTGGAGTATTGGCCCGGAATTCTGGCCGCGTCCGAACATCTGGTGCCGATGTGTGAAAAGGCAGCTCAACGCGGACGGCTCTATGCAACCCATGTGAGAAACCGCGATACGCACTATGACCTGGGCTTTGCCGAAGCCATCGCGACGGCCCGCCAATCGGGCGCGAAACTGCAGATTTCGCACATCCAACCGAAATTCGGCGCGCCGGACTATGCGATGGAGCACACGCTGGAAATGATCGATCTGGCCCGCCGCCACGATGTCGACGTTGCCTTTGACGTCATTCCCCATGACTGGAACCATACGCTGACGGCGGCAATCCTGCCCAAATGGGCGCAGGCGGGAGGACTGGACGAAGTGCTGAAACGCCTCTCGGATCCGGAACAGCGCGCAAGGATCAAGGCCAATCCGCAGCCCATGTGGCTGATCGTGAAGGCCCGGAAATGGAGCGATATCGTTCTGCTGAACGCGTCGGTGAACAAGGATCTGGTCGGTGCCGATTTTGCCGAGATCGGACGGATGCGTGGCCTTGATCCATATGATGCGGTTCTCGATATCCTTTTGGAAGAGGGCGACAATCTGATGGGCGTCTTCTGGACATCAAAGTCATTTCGGGACGCTGATATAGATCTGTGTCTGAAACAGCCTGAATGCGCGGTGATTTCCGACACTATCGCCGTGGCCAGGGACGGAATTCTCAGGGATCATGTCGGATCGCTGAGCGGGTATGGCTGGGCCGCACGATTTCTTCAGTATTATGTTCGAGACCGAAAGGTTCTGTCACTTCCCGATGCCATCCGGCGCATAACCTCTGTCCCGGCGGATCGGTTGGGGCTGAAGGACCGTGGGCGTCTGGCACCGGGACACAGGGCAGATATCTGCGTCTTCGATCCGGCCAGCATCGCCAGCAACTGTTCGGCGCGTCATCCAAGGCGCTATGCGTCAGGTGTTGCCCATGTCATGGTGAACGGGCGTTTGGCCATGCGCAACGGTGCAAGGACCAACGAGAACGCCGGGGCGGTTTTGCGCGAATTCGCACATTGAAAGAGCCGGGTCATCCCCGCTACCTGATCCAGACACAAGTCAACGGCGGGTGATCACAACAAATCCGGTCTGGGGTTCTGTGCGGCATGGGAATGGATCCTGCGAATGCTCCATTCGACCGCGTTTTTCATCGCGTTACCCAAAGCCTGATCAAAGGCCATCGCCAGATCGGGAGCTTTGTCCGAAGCAGAAATGATTGCTTTTTCAAACGAATTTGATCCGATGATGTGATCTTCGTAAGTATCGATGATTTTGATGTTCAGCCTGACATCGACGCGTAGCGATTTCGTCTGATCGTCGCCGCCGATTGCATGAGCCTGAAACTCGCGCAGTTCCGGCACGATCACGTAATCCGCCCGCAATCCCACGGTCGAACGGCCGACTGCAGCGACCTTGCCGGAATTCTCGAAGCTTTCGATCAGCAATGCCTGCACGATGAGTGGCGCGCGGTCGACCCAGCGGGCGCGCGGTAGGTACTGAACCTGAAGCGGCGTGGGCTGGACCGCGATCTGATCAGTATTGACCGCCGCCGTAGCGGTCGGTTCTTCGATCACGATCTGCTGTCTGAGACGCGGGAGTGACGCGGAAAACGTGCTTTTGGGGGTCAGAACATAAAGATCGTTCGGTTCTGCCGCTTTCTTAAGCGTATCCAGACCGGTGCAGCCGCTCAGAAGAGCCCCCCCGATGACGAGGGCAAGAAAGTCAGATCGTTTCATTGACGGAACTCCGATGCCTGAGTGCCAAGAAGGAAGCGTGCCGGGTCGCGTTCGATACGGTCCACAAGACGGTCGAGATTGACGACAAGGCGGCGGGATTCTTCGACGAAGCGTTGCAGTTGCGGCAGGCCCACGCGCATGAAATCCGAAACCTGCCTGCGGTTCTGTTGAACGATGCCATCGACCGTCCCCATCAGATCCGACGCGGATTGCGACGCGTCCAGCACGTTGTCGGCGATGCGGTCGACATTGTTGGCCACATTGTCGACGGTGGTTTTGAATGTGTCGATTGCCCCGCGCAGGTCCGTCACGATCTGGCCGACGTCTTCGTTCACAACCTTGTTCACCGACTCGAATGTCTCGTTGGCAGAGGACAGCGTTGTCCCGGCGCTTTCCATGGCGCTGCTGATGTCTGACAGGGTCTCATTGGCGTTGGAAAATGTTTCGGTCGCGACTGCAAGTGCCACGCTGCCTTCGTCGGACAACGCGTTCAGGCGTTCGGCAACCCTGGTCACATCTGTACCCACCTCGGCCACCACGCGATTGACGGTCTCGGCGACTTCGGTGCCCTTGCCGATGAATTCGGTTATTTCGTTCTTCATCAGCCCGTCGGCAGTGGCAAAGGTCTGTTTTGCCGTATCCAGAGTGGAAACGGCCGCGTCGCGCGTATCGTTCAATGCGGTGGTTGCGGTGTTGAGTGTGGTTTCCGCCGTTTCCGTCAGCTTGCCCAGCTTGTCGGTAAAGGCCGCGATTTCGCGGGATGCGCCGCCCAGATCCTTGGACAGCGTTTCGAAATCGGACAGGGCCTGATCCAACCGGCCCGATGCAGAGGACAGGTTTTCGAGCAGCTTCGAAACCGCGGTTCGGTTTTCCTCGTTCACGATGGATTGCAGGTCTTCGAGCAAGGAAATGGCCTTGCTCATCAGTTCCGGCGCCCCTTCGAATATCGATTGCAGCGCGCTTCGGCGGCTTTTTATGGTGCCGCCGGACGGCAATGGTGCGGAAGCCGGCGTGCCGCCGGACAGCGCGACATAGCTGACGCCGGTGACGCCGAGGGCTTGTAGTTCAGCGATCGTGTCTTGCCTGACCGGTGTTTCGGCGTCGATTTCGATATGTACACGCACCTTTGACGGATCGTCGTCGTCAAGATGCAGCGAAAGGACCTGACCGACAGGCAAGCCGTTGTAGCGAACGCTTGAAGCGGTCGCGAGGCCCGAGACATCGTCGAACAGAATGTCATAATAGGCGTATTGGCGGTTCACCTCGACCTTGGCGAGCCACAACAGAAAACCGAAAACGCCCAGAATGCCTGCCAGCGTAAAGGCTCCTATCAGGATATAGTTTGCCTTGGTTTCCATCCGCTGCCCCTAACTGTCCCGTTCCCTGTTCTGCGCGGCTCTGGCGCGCGGACCGGTGAAATATTCCTGTACCCAAGGATGGTCCACAGATGTCATGTCATCAATAGGACCCTCAACCAGGACGCGTTTTTCCGCAAGTACCGCGACCCGGTTGCAGATCGCGTAAAGACTGTCGAGGTCATGCGTCACCATGAAAACGGTCAGCCCAAGCGCACGCTGCAATTCGCCGATCAGATCGTCATAGGCCGCCGCGCCAATCGGATCGAGCCCGGCGGTCGGTTCATCCAGAAACACGATCTCGGGGTCCAGCGCCAGCGCGCGCGCCAAGGCCGCGCGCTTTCGCATGCCGCCTGAAAGCTCGGACGGGAATTTCCCGCAGCTGAGCCGGGGCAGGCCGACGAGGCTGATCTTCAACTCCCCCAGCGCTTTCATCAGGTGTTCGCTGAGCTTGAGATGTTCGCGCATCGGCGCCATCACGTTCTGCAACACGGTCAGCGACGAAAAAAGCGCACCGTCCTGAAAGGCCACACCCCAGCTTTGTTCGATCCTCAGGCGGTCTTCTTCGGGACCGTTGAGGACGTCAACGCCCAGAACCTCGATCGACCCGGCCGCAGGCGTGTTCAGCCCGACGATCGTTCGCAACAGGACCGACTTGCCGGTGCCCGAGCCTCCGACAACGCCGAGCACTTCGCCGCGCCAGACGTCGAGGTCAAGATTGTCATGCACGACCTGAGGGCCGAACCGGGTGGTCAGGCCGCGCACGCGAATGACAGCTTCGCGGTCTGGCATCTGGCTTTGTCCGGTTGAATCGTCGGCCATGTCAGACCCCGACTTCCGAGAAAAAGATCGAGAACAGAGCATCCAGCGCGATGACCATAAAGATGGATTGCACCACCGATGCCGTGGTTCGGCGCCCGACGCTTTCGGCCGATCCCTGAACCTGCATTGCCTGCCAGCAGGCGATGACCCCGATCACGAGGGCAAAGAACGGGGCCTTGATAAGACCGACCGCAAGGTGCCAGACATCCGTGTTGTCTTTCAGTCGGGTCACGAACATGCCCGGGCTGACACCAAGGTCGATCCAGCTCATGATTGCGCCGCCGATCAGGCCGGATATATCCGCGATGAAGCCAAGGATCGGCAGGACGATCAGCAACGCGAGCGTTCTGGGAACGACCAGAACCTCGATCGGGTCCAGTCCGATGGTTCGCATGGCGTCAATCTCTTCCTGCACCTTCATCGAGCCGATGGAGGCGGTGAAGGCCGATCCGGATCGACCGGCAACGATGATTGCGGTCAGAAGGATGCCCAGCTCGCGCAGGATCGATATCGAGATCAGTTCGACCACAAAGACCTCGGCCCCGAATTGTTTGAGCTGGGTAGATCCCTGAAAAGCCAGAACCACCCCGATCAGGAACCCCATAAGGGCAATGATCGGAACAGCCTTGAGACCGGTTTCTTCCATCTGCGTTACCAACGGCGCGGCACGCAACCGCCATGGCATCACCATTGAACGGGCCAGCCGATGCAGGGTCAGTCCCAGAAAGTTCAGGATCGACAGCGTGTCCTTCCACGCTGCGACCGTGCCTTTGCCGATATGTTCCACCCATGGCAAAAACCCGCGTGGTGGTTCCTGCGCTGCTGCTTCATCGGACAGACTTTTCGCCACGGTCGTGATCAGGGCGTTCTGCGCCTGCGACGCGCCAATGATCGAAACCGGCGTGTTCGCCTTTTCCAACCGTTTTTGAAGGTCCGCGATCAGCCACGCACCGCCGGTGTCGATGGCCTCGACCCCTGACAGGTCAAACGCGACCACATCAGCATCGGAACGGAGTTGAGCCAATTGCGTTTCCGCCTGGCCCAGAAACTGCGTCAACAACCGCCCCTTGAACCGGATCAAGAGGCGACCGTCGGAAAATTCCTGTGTCAGTGATGGGCCGCTCATGCCCGGACTATGACGCGTTGCCGGTTTCGGCGGCAACCGATTTGTTGGATCCGGCACTATTTTGCCGGAACAGATGTTGTTGAATTACAATCGAAAATCAAACTGACCAGGATTAACGAAAAGGGCGCTTTCCTGAACGGAGAGCGCCCGAGGCCGATTACTCTTCGTGGATTTTCTTCCACGCGCCATTCTCGACCACATTGACGTAGACCGAGTCAGCACCCTGATGATCGTCTGGCCCATAGGTCATGTGGTTGCCCACCAGATCATCCTGGTAGTTCAGGGTTTCCATTGCGGCGATGAAACTTTCCTGTGTCAGGTCCGGGCCAGCGGCCTCAAGCGCCCTGACCATCATTTCCGCCGCCGCATATCCGAGCATGGCAAAACCAACCGCGTCTTCGCCGGTGGCGGCCTTGTATTCCTCGATAAACGCCTTGGGGGCCGGTTCGTCCGCCCGTGCCCAAAGATCCTGCCAGGAAGCAGCGGCAAAAAAGCCGTCGGTGACACCACCGGGGACTTGTGCCACGACGGTCAGGAAGCTGGCAGAGGTGCCCATGAACTTCATGTCGTTCAGGCCCATCTTTTTTGCGGTGCCAACAACCGTGATGGCCTGGCGAACGCCCAGGGCGATGGTGACGATGTCGCAGCCGGCTTCGTTCAGTTTGCTGAGCGAGCCGACGAAATCGGTTTCGTCGGGTTTGTGGGTTGTCTCGGCTGCAAACGCGATGCCGGCCTCTTCCGCGCCCGCCTTGGAGCCTTCGAGGATTTCCTTTCCGAAGTCCGTCGGCAAATACATGGTGCACACTTTTTCTGCACCGAACTCGCCAGTCAGGTATTTGACGCCCACCCGGCTTTGGTCGTAATAGCTTGAAAACGAAGTAAATTTATTGTGCATCGGGTCCTGCAGCATCTGGCGCGCGGCAGACAGCGGCGCGACATTCGGAATGCCCTTGGGATCCAGCAGCTTGAAGCCGGCAAGGTTCATGGGGGTGCCAAGGCTTTGCAGCATTGCGAACACCTTGTCGCGATTGAGCAGCTTGTTGTAGCCCTGCATCGCGCGAGGCATCTGATATCCATTGTCTTCAACGACATAGCGGATCTTGCGGCCGTGAACGCCGCCTTCTGCGTTCACCCGGTCAAAGACCACGTTGGCGCCTTTTACTGCCGGAACGCCGACGGCGGCGAAAATGCCGGAGAGGTCGTTGACCGAACCAATGACGATTTCATCGTCGGTGACGCCCTGGGTTTCGGCGCTGGTCAATGTAGCCGTTGCCGTCAGGGCCGCGGCGGCGGCGAGCCTCAGAATTGTCTTTCTCATTTCTCTCCTCCCTTTTGGGTAATCCCATGTTTTATCAATACATATCTTCGATCAGATGTGCGTGTTTCATTTCAACGAAGCTCCGTTTCAGTTTCATCGTTGCGGTCAGTTCCTCGTCCTCGGCGGTGAGAAGGACATCGATCAGGCGGAAATCCTTGATCTGTTCGACGCGCGCAAACTCTTGATTTACTGCCTCAATTTCGGCTCCGATCAGGCTGCGAACCTCGGGTGCGGCACAAAGCGAGGCGAAGTTCGAAAACGGTATCTTGTGGTCCTGAGCGTATTTCTCGACGTTCTCCTGATCAATCATTATCAATGCCGTCAGATACTTGCGCCGGTCGCCGATGATCACTGCATCGGAAATATAGTGGCTGAATTTCAGGCGGCTTTCGATCTCGGCCGGCGTGATGTTCTTGCCGCCGGCGGTGATGATGATGTCTTTCAGGCGGCCGGTGATGGTGACAAAACCGTCGTCGTCCATACGCCCGATATCGCCCGTGCGAAGCCATCCGTCGGCGGTGAAGGTTTCGGCGGTTTTTTCATTGTTGCGCCAGTAACCCTGAAAAGTGTTCAAACCGTACACCTGTATTTCGCCGTCCTGTGCAATTCGTACATCGATTCCGGGTACGGCTTTCCCAATTGTACCGATCCGATTCTTGCCCGGCGTGTTGATCGTGGCGATGCCCGAGGTCTCGGTCATGCCGTACCCTTCGACCAGAGGAACCCCGATCGCCCAATACCATTTCAGCAACTCGGGCGAGATCGGGGCGGCGCCCGTTCCGCCGCGCCTTAACCTGTCCATGCCCAGCATCCGGCGCAGGTTGCGTAAAACCAGCCGGTCCCAGACCCAGAACCGGGCGGCCACGGAAGCGGGGACAGGCTCGTTCCGGAGGAGATAGCGCGCGCGCCTTTGTCCTGCTTGCAACGCCATGGCGAATGCGGCTTGGCCGATGGGCGTGGCCTCCTGCGCCATGATCAGGACCTGCGAGTAGATTTTTTCCCATACGCGCGGGACGGCGGTGAAGGTGTTGGGGGAGACCTCCTGCAGGTTGGCAAAAACCGTCTCGGGGCTTTCCGCGAAATTTACCGTGGATTTGGAGGCGAGCGGGAAATAGATCGAAACGTCGCGTTCCAGAATATGACAGAGCGGCAGGAAACATAGCTGTTCGTCGGTCTCGAACGAGGGCAGGCCGTGCGCACCCGCTTCGATGGCGGACAAAATGTTCTCGTTGCTGAGCATTGCGCCTTTGGGCAGTCCGGTGGTGCCGGAGGTGTAGATGAGCAAAGCGATGTCTTCGGGTTGCGCCAGGGCAATCTGGGCCTCGAACACACCGGGTTGATCCTGTTCGGCCTGACGACCTATTTCATACAAGTGGTCAATCATCATGCAGCGGGGGTGGTCGAGATCGTGCAGCCCCTCGTCTTCGAGAATGATCACCTTTGAAAGGCCCGGAACTTCGTCTTCGATCTGCAGGAACTTGTCCAGTTGCTCTTCGTCTTCGACGATCAGAAAGCGGCTGTCGCTGTCGGTGACCAGATAGGACAGCTGGCTGGCGGAATCGGTGGTGTAGACGCCCGATGCGATGCCGCCGACGCATTGGATCCCCATGTCGAACCAGGCCCATTCCTTGCGGTCTTCGGACAGGATCGAGACGACGTCGCCGCGTTGCAGGCCGAGCTTGCGCAGGGCCAGGCCGATCCATTTGGCGTGTTGCCAGTAATCCGCCCAAGAGTAGGATTTCCATATGCCGAAATCCTTTTCGCGATGCGCGGTCCGCTTGCCCAGTTCGGCACAACGTTTCTGGAACAATCCGGCGATGGTTGTGGTGCCGTCGACCAGAACCGGGCGCTGGCCCGGCGTGGCGTTGAAGCTGACACTGTTGATGAGGGTTTGCGCGGGCAGGCGGCTGGCGTCCATCTTGCTCACCTCCACGTCTTTTTGCGTTTCCAGCGGCGGTTTTCGCGCGCGCCTTCTTCCTGAACGCCCAGATAAAAGTTCTGGATGTCTTCGGATTTCATCAACTCGCTGGCGGGCCCATCCATGACGATCCGCCCGACCTCCATGACGTAACCGTCATGAGCCAGTTCAAGCGCGGCGCTGGCATTCTGCTCGACCAGCATCATCGTCATGTTCTGTTCCGTATTCAGGCGTTTGAGGATGGCGAAAATTTCCTGCACCAGAATGGGGGACAGGCCCAATGAGGGTTCGTCCAGCAGCATGATCTTGGGGTTTGCCATCAGGCCCCGGCCGATGGCCAGCATCTGTTGCTGTCCGCCCGACAGCGTTCCGGCCTCTTGATCGCGGCGGTCCCCGAGGATCGGGAAATAGGAAAAGACCATATCCCTGTCCCGTTCGATTTGTGTTTTGTTTTTAATGGTATAGGCCCCGAGACTCAGGTTTTCGTCGACGGTGAGCAGGGGAAAGACCTCACGCCCTTCGGGAACGTGGACGATCCCCCTTTGCACCACCTTGTGCGGCTCGGACCCTTGTATTTCTTCGCCTTCGAAGGTGATCGTGCCTTTTTCCGGATCCATCACGCCCGAGACGGTCTTCATCAGCGTGGTCTTGCCCGCGCCGTTGGCGCCCAGAATCGAAACGATGCGCCCGGCATGCACATCAAGCGACACGCCGCGAATGGCCATGATCGGGCCATAGAAGCTTTCGACATTGCGGATCTTGAGGATGGGTTCGCTCATGATGCTTTCCCAAGGTATGCCTCGATCACGGCGGGGTGGGATTGCACCTGCGAGGGTGTTCCAAGGGCGAGTTTCGCGCCATCGGCCATGGCCAGCACACGGTCGGAGACGCCCGAGACAAGCCCCATGTCATGTTCGACCATCAATACGGTAATGCCCATCTGGCGGCGGATATCGTCGATCCACCAGCGCATGTCGGTGGTTTCCTCGACCGAGAGCCCCGAGGCAGGTTCATCGAGCAGCAGCAGGCGCGGTTCCGTCGCCAGCGCGCGGGCGACCTCGACCACTTTGCGCACGCCATAGGGCAGGCCGGCGATCATCTTGTCGCGATAGGCCTGCAGGTCGAGGAAATCGATGATCTCTTCGACCTTTTCGCGGTTTTCCAGTTCCTGCCGTTTGGCCGAGGGAGTGAAAAACAGCTCGGTCAGCAGGTTGCTTTTGCGGTGGCGGTGCCGCCCGACCAGAAGGTTTTGCAGCACGGTGGCGTGTTCGAACAGTTCGATGTTCTGAAACGTCCGGGCCACGCCATAGGCCGCAACGCCCGATGGTTTGACCGCCAGCAGGTCGTGGCCGTCAAACCGGACAGATCCCTGAGCTGGATCATAAAAGCGCGATATCAGGTTGAAAACGGTGGATTTTCCGGCGCCGTTGGGGCCGACGATTGCAAATACCTCGCCCTCGTGGACGGAAAAGGTCAGATCGTCCACCGCCGTCAGGCCGCCGAATTTAAGCGTGACGTGTTCCAGTTCCAGCAGGCTCATCTCAGACGCTCCGTTTTCAGATAGGATTTCTGCCGTCGGAACATGTCCTTGCGGTAAAAGGGGAAAAGTTCGAACCAGGTGCGGATCTTCAGCCAGCGGCCGTAGATGCCCATCGGCTCGAACAGGATGAAGGCGATCAGGATCATGCCGAAAACGCCGAATTCCAGGCCCGGGATGGCAACGGTGTTGCCGCCGATGACGGCGCCGACATATTCCTTGGCGATGGACAGGAACTGCGGCAGGAAGCCGATGACGATGGCGCCGAAGAATGCCCCGTGGATCGAGCCGAGGCCGCCAATGACGATCATCATCAGAAGCTGGATCGAGATCACCACGCTGAAGGTTTCGTTATTGAAGGCACCGGAATAGAGCCCCATCAACGCTCCGGCCCAACCGGTTACGGCGCAGGAGATGCCGAACGAGACGGTCTTGGTGCGCGAGATATCGACGCCCATCGCCTGTGCCGACACCTCGGAGTCGCGCACGGCGATGAAGCTGCGGCCCAGCGGCGCTCGCAGCAGGTTGATATAGCCCAGCGTCACCAGAACGGTGACGATGAGGGTCAGCCAGTAGAACGGGACGGGTGTGCTCCAGCGATCGACGAGGACGCCAAAGATCTCGACCCCGCCAATGTACTTGCCCGCGACGCCGCCGGTGATCGGCTCGCTGAGGACGATGATGTCGTCCATCAGGATCGACAGCGCCAGCGTGAAGATCGCCAGGTAGATGCCATGCAGACGCAGGGCGGGGATGGCGATGATCGCGCCCGCGATGCCGGTGATCAGCCCAGCCAGCGGGAAGGCGATGAGGAACGGCACGCCCACCTCGATCAGGATGACGTTGGCATAGCAGCCGATGGCGAGAAACGCGGCATGGCCGAGGCTGGCCTGCCCGGTATGGCCGGTCAGGATCATCAGGCCCAGCCCGGCAATGGCCCAGATCAGGACGTTGGTCAACTCGCCCAGATAGAAATCGTCCAGCCACCACGGCGCGAGGGCGACAACGGCCAGTAGGACCAGATAGAGGCCGAGCTGATAGCCGTCTTTCCACGGGCGGATATCCTGCATGTAGTTGGTTTTGAACACGATCCGCATGGGGCTAGACCTTCTTGACGCGCACTTGGCTGAACAGGCCGTGCGGGCGGAAGATCAGGACCGCCAGCAAAAGCGCATAAGGGGCGATCTGGCTGTAGCCGGCGGCGATGTAACGGCTGGCAAAGGGTTCGATGACGCCCACGATCAGCCCGCCCGCAAGCGCGCCCGGCAGGCTGCCGAAGCCGCCGATCACCGCCGCCGCAAAGGCCTTGATCCCCAAAAGCCCGGTATTGGGATCGACCGAACCCTTGGCGGCAAAGAGGATGCCCGCAACGGCCGCGACCGCACCGGCCAGGGCCCAGATCAGGCCCTGAATCCGTTTGACCGGAATGCCCATGTAATAAGCCGCCAGCTGGTTCTGCGAGGCGCCCTGCATCGCCAGACCCAGCCTGGTGCGGCTGAAAAAGACATAAAGGCCCCAGGTGAGCAGAATGGTGACGATGATGACAGCGACATCCTCCATCCCCAGCACGAGGCCGCCAAAGCGCACCTCCTTGCCCGCCAGCGGGTTTTGCAGGGTCTGTGGTTCATGCCCCCAGATCAGACCGGCGACAAAGCGGATCACAAAGCCCAATGCGATGGTCAGGATCACGACCGAGGTCTGGCTTTCGCCAAACATGCGCCGGATGATCAGGCGGTCGAGCAGATAGCCCAGACCAGCCATGATGCCCAAGGAAACCGGCAGCGCCAGCCAGAAAGGCAGGCCCATATATTCGGTGTTGGTCAGGCCGATGGTCACAAAGGCACCCAGCATCATGAAATCGCCCTGCGCGAAGTTCACCGCCTCGGTCGCCTTGTAGATCAGCACAAAGCCAAGTGCGATCAGGCCGTAGACACAGCCGTTTGCCAGCCCGCTGATCAGCAGCTGCACGTTGTCCAACTTGTCCTCCCCGCGCCGGTGGGCCCGGCGTCCCTTGTCATGACCCGGCGCTCCTCACTTCGCCGGGGTCAAGGCCATATTACGGTGTGATCATCACCTTTCCATCCGTCTTTTTCAGGGCGCCCGCCAGGCCTGAAACAACCTTTCGCAATGGCAGATGGGCCGAGACGTCGGTTTTCCAGCGGCCATCGGCAAAACGGGCCTGCACCTCGGCCACAACGCGCATCTGGTCGGCGGGCGGCGTGTCCGTCATCCAGCGGGTCAGCCAGAACCCTTCGATCCGCTTGCCCATGAAGATGAGCTGCCCCATCTGCGTGAGGCTGGGTAACTCGGCGCTGAGCTTGCCGTAACTGATCCAGCGCGCATTGTTGGGCATCGCGGTAAAGACCTGTTCCGACACCTGGTCCGAGACGGCATCCAGAAACACGCGCGGTTTCAGATCCTTGCTGAGCGCCGCGAATTTCTGTGCAAACTCCGGATCAGAGGTGACCAGAACCTCGGCCGCGCCCAACTGTTTCAGTGCGTCTGCCGCTTCGGCGCGCCGGACGAGAGCGATGGGTTTCAGGCCCAGATCGCGCCCAAGGCTGCACATCAGCTTGCCCAGCTGGCTGGTTGCGGCGGAAAGCACAAATGCCTCGCCTTCGGTGCGGGCGATATCGACCATCGCCATGGCTGTCATGGGGTTCACGATCTGCGCCGCGCCGTCCTCGTCGGAGATATCGGGACGCAAGGGGATGCACATCTGCGCCTGTGTGACCACGTATTCCGCCCAGGCGCCGGCGCCAGCGGCGACAAAGGCCACGCGCTGTCCCTGCAACCCTTCGGCCCCGGTTCCGGTCGCGACCACGTCGCCACACCCTTCGAACCCCGCCGGAGCGCCCTTGACGCGGGGCTGGCCGTATTCGCCCTTGATGAAGTGCAGATCGGACGGGTTGACCGAAGCTGCGCGCAGACGGATCAGGACCTGTCCCGGCCCGGGGGTCGGCACCGGTATCTCGGCCCCGGCCAGCCAGTCGGCGGCATCGGTGATTTCAGGTCCGGTCGCGGTGCCGGAAAAACCGTCATGCGTTTGCAGGATTGCGAACATGGTTTCGGGAAGATCGGTCATATCGGCAATCCTTGGCATCGGTCAGGCAAGCGAAAGGTCTCAACGGAGCAACGTCGGTTAAATCCTTGATTCGATATTGGTTTGGCTGTCTGGAGTGACGCAGGAGGTCGGGGCAGCTAGGGTCACAATCGGGTCCGGTTCTGGAAATGGATGATCCAACCCAAGCATGCGGCGCGGGCGTTCGTCAATTTTGCGCTGTGATGACGTGGCGGAAATCGCGGCCCGGGGGGGGCGTGGCGGACGTGGCCGCCAAACCCTTTTTGGTTATTGCGCCAGCAACTTTTTCAGCTCTTCGAACTTTTCGGCAAAGGTATCGGGCGCGGCCTTGATATCGGCAAGAATCGTCGCCGCTTCGGCTTTGACGGATTCGGTCAGCGGGCTGGCCTGAACTGCGGTCATCATTTTGTCGTAGTCGAACCCGGCCTCGGTCAGGATACCGCTGTCCTGCCAGGACTGGATCAGCGCATTGCCCTGATCGCCCAATGCGGCAATCTGTTCGTTTGCGGCCTGGGCGGCGGTATCGACGGCGGCGCTTGCTTGATCGGCCGCGTCAGAGGCTTGTTGAGAGACGGAGGATGCCGCCTCGTTGGCCTGTTGCGTCGCGTTCTGGACGGCTTCGCTTGCGGCTTCGGTTACGGCTTGTGCGGCTTCGCCGACGGCGTCGCCGGCCTCCTGCGCGGCATTTTCCAGACGCTCGGCAGGTGTGGGTTCGGGTCGTGTGAGAATGTAATAGGCACTGGCGCCTGCGGCGGCCAGTAGCACAGCTATGACAAGAATACGGGACATTCTGTTCTCCTTCAAATTCGCCCCAGACATGGCTTTCATTCTGAGGGCATTAAAGGGGAAGATTCAGGAAAATCCCGTCATTCCGGTGCGTTGAGCCATTCCTTGCTGAGTGTGCGGGAAAACTGGGCGGTAATATGCCATACGCGTGGCGGCCAAGATAAAAAGGGATCCGACACCATGTGTCGAACCCCTTTTCAAATCTGTTGGCTCCGGCGGTAGGGCGCGCAATGCGCGATCAGCACCACTGAAAACAAACGATTTTTCGCTCCGAATGTCTCCATCGACTCCGGATGTGTAAGAGTCTGTGTCATGATATGTGATTTACGTCAACGACCCGGCTGCGTAATGGAATGAGCAAGGTGAGTTAGTTTGGAGGAGTTACTGCCCTGAGGAACACTTTTGGGTTGTTTGCCCCACACGCAGATGCTCTAACGTCACTATTATTCAAAGCATTAGGCACGAAACATGAACGCAGCTGACACCCCTTCACAACAACAGCAGGGCAAGCTCCGTCCATATCTGACGTTCTGGGGATTGCTCGCGTGCGCGCTCACAACGGCAGTAGTAATCATTGGTTTAGGTGGTTTGTTCATACTGCTGAGGCTCCCCATTTGAATGGGTCCACCGTTAAGATTAGGAAACGGAGGATCAGAAATGGCAAACAAGCGACCGAAGCCTGAAGAAATTGTCTCGAAGTTGCGGCAGG